>CAXNNI010000045.1:0-6706 GCA_964203715.1 Gammaproteobacteria bacterium | reverse complement strand
TTATTATTTTATTTTTTAACATTTAAATAGTTACGCCAATAATATAAGCAATAAGATACAATAAAGAAAAAATAACTATAAAAATGCAAAACTTAATTAAATAAATTCTAGAAAAGTATCGAATCGCCAGAACTACATCGGCATACAATTCTCAGAATGAAGTATTTAAGCTTTTTAAAGAGTTAACAGCGACCATTGCTGATTTCGACTTTATTAAAGCAAATCCTAATCTAGTTACAAAATTTAGTTTCGGCAAAGAAGGCGCATTATATTTTCTCCTCTCTACTTATAATCTTAATCAAATGATACCCAAATTGAGTTTTTATTGGACCATGAATAATATTTAACTCCTTAGTAAAAACTACATCGTTAAATTCTTTAACCATTTGTCCTGGTCCAAATGATCCTAAATCACCACCATTAGAGCCTGAAGGGCATGAAGAGTTTTTTCTTGCAGCTTCAGCAAAGTCTAAGCCTTCTTCAATTTCTTTTTTTAAATTTAAACATTGTTCTTCAGTGTCTACTAAAATATGGCTTGCTTTTGCTTTGGTCATTTTCACTCCTATGCTTGTAAAAAAAATTTTTTGAACATTACATTACATCACATTAATTTTATTTGTAAGTTTAGTTAAATCTAAAATATATTAAATCTATTTCTACTAGTAAACTTATTATTTTTTATAATAATTTAAAATTATATTTTCAAAATATTCTATTATATCTGCTGACTCATAAAGCCATTTATCAGAATTATTTTGATTATTAATTCGTAAACATGGAACCTGAATTTTTCCACCATAATTTTTAAGCTCTTCTCTGTAGATCATATTATTTTTAGCGTCTTTATATAACATATTTATAGAATTTTTTTTTAAAAATCTTCTTAGTTTTACACAAAATGGACATGCATGAAATTGGTAAATACTGTAATTTTCAAATAACTTATCTAATTCAATTTGTTCAATAGCAGTTCTCTTAATTTTTTTTGGACTTGTAAGATAATCTATAATTAGAACTATACTTCCTAGCAACCATCTTATTATTTTCATAAAAATTTCCTTATTGTCTTATTTTTTCCAAGAATCTTTTAAAGAAACAATTTGATTATAAATTAATTCATTTTTTTTTGAATATATATCTTTAATAAAATATCCAACTCTTTCAAATTGATATCTTTCTTCTAAATTATTTATATTAATATTTTTTTCTATTTTTGCATTATCTTTAATTATTAGTGATTTTTTATTAAATGTTTCTAAATCATTAGGCGTTGCATTTGTAAACAATCTATCATAAATATTAATTTTAGCAGTTATGCAATTTTTTGAATCTACCCAGTGAACCATACCTTTAACTTTATTTCCTTTATCAATATTTTTACTTTTTGGATCAAACGTACATTCTATATACTCAATCTCACCGTTGTTATTTTTCATAAGTTTTTCAAACTTTATATTAAAAGCATGTCTTAATCTAACTTCTATATTTGGAGCCAATCTAAAGTATCCTTTTTCAGGAAATTCCATTAATTCACTCTTATCTATGTAAATTTCATTAGATATAGTAATGTCTCGATAACCAATTTTTAAATCATTAGGATTCCATGCGGCCTTAACTACTTCAAATTCATTTTCTGAAAAATTGGTAATTATAATTTTAATTGGATCTAAAACGCCCATAATTCTTTTTGCTGAAAAATTAAGCTCTTCCCTTATGCAGCTCTCTAAAACTCCTATCTCGATGGTACTATTTTTTTTTGTTATACCAATTTTACTACAGAATTCTTTTATTGAGCTTGGCGTGTATCCTCTTCTTCTGATTCCTGATATTGTTGGCATTCTTGGGTCATTCCATCCAGATACAAATTTTTTCTCAACTAACTCATTTAATTTTCTTTTACTCATAAGGTTATGCTCAAGGACTAATCTTGAAAATTCTATTTGTTGAGGATTATGTTTATGATTAATTTTCTTAATGATCCAGTTATACAGATCTTTATGATCTTCAAATTCTAAAGTACATAATGAGTGTGTGATACTTTCAATTGCATCAGAAATACAGTGTGTGAAATCATATAGTGGATATATACACCAATCATTTTCTGTTCTATGGTGTCTAATTTTTTTTATACGGTATATGATTGGGTCACGCATGTTAATATTAGGTGATGTCATATCAATTTTTAGTCTTAATACGTATTTACCATCTTCATATATTCCGTTTTTCATTTCTTTAAAGATTTTTAAACTCTCCTCGGGGGTTCTATTTCTATCTTTACTATTTATTCCTGGTTCTGTTAGAGATCCTCTTTCTTTCTTAATTACATCGGAAGGCGATGAGTCAACATAAGCATATTTATTCTCGATTAATTTTATTGCGTATTCATACAAATCATTAAAATAATCTGAAGCATAATAAAGATTATCCCAATTATAGCCTAGCCATTGAATATCTTCTTTAATTGACTCTATGTATTCAATATTTTCTTTTTCAGGATTTGTATCATCAAACCTTAAATTAAATTTTCCAGAATATTTTTTTGCAATTTCAAAGTTTAAATATATTGATTTTGCATGTCCTATATGTAGGTAACCATTAGGCTCTGGTGGAAATCTTGTGTGTACTCGTGTATCGTACTTTTTAGTGTTATTATCACTATCAATTATATCGGTAATAAAATTTTTACTTATAAATTTATCCATGAAAAATTCTTATGATTTACTAGATCCATATTATATACGTCAAACGCTTTCATTAGAATCAAAATTATTGATTCCAGTAATACAGATTTATGAAAATATTGATTCAACGAATAATATTTTAATGAAAAAAAATTGTTTATATCCAAATGGGCATACTTGCTTTGCTGAAAAACAAACTCATGGGAAAGGCATGCAAGGTAAAACATGGATTACAACAAAAAATAATATATGTTTTTCCATGGCATGGAGTTATGAAAATCATCTTAGTAATATTCATATGTTAAATTTTTTAGTAGCCATAAAACTAGTAAATGCACTTAAAAATAACGGCTATTTGAATATAAAGATAAAGTGGCCTAATGATTTAATATTTAACGGATTAAAGTTAGCTGGAATACTTATTGAGTCGGTTTATAAGAAAAATTCTAAAATTTATTTAGTTATTGGTGTTGGAATTAATATTGAAGTAGACATAGAAGATAAAAAAAAAATTGACCAAAAAGTTTCAGATTTAATTTCTGTTAACCCTGAAAAACTAGTGAATAAAAATAAATTAGCAGCATATTTAGCTGGAGCAGTTGCAGAGAGTTTATTTGAGTTTGCAGAATATGAATGCAAGAAACTATCTGAAGAATGGAATAAACTAGATAATTATTATAATGTTACAAGAATAGTTTCAATTAATAATCGACTTATAAAAGTAAAATTATTAGGAATTAATGAAACAGGAAAATTATGCTGTTTTCATGATAAAAAAATAAATTTGTATAATATTAATGAGGTGAAAATAATAAAAGATGAATTTTTGTGCAATTGATTTTGGTCATACAAATTATAAAATAGCCTATATAGAAAATAAAGACATCGTATCTATTAAAAGATATTCTTATCAAGAAAATGCTATACTGGACGAATTAAATATTCTATTTAAAAATTTTAAATGTTCAAAAATTTTATGTGCAAGCGTTTTAAATTATAAAGTTATTGACTCTATTGTTTCATCATTACCTGCGGAAATGAAAAGTATATTAAAGTTTTTTAATTCAAGTGACTGTTTAAAATATATTAATTTAGCATACAAAAATGATGTTTATAAGTTAGGTATAGATAGGGCTTTAGGTCTCGTTAGCGCATCAACGAAAACAAATAAAGACCTAATAGTTATTGATGCTGGCACAGCTACTTCAATAGATTATCTTGATCTTAATCGAAATCATATAGGTGGGATTATTCTTCCTGGAAAAAAAATTATCGATAGTATTTTTTATGAGATGTTAAATTTTGATTTTTTTGAGGAGGATTTCTTTAAAAATATTTTTTCTAAAAACACAAGATCCTGCATCGAAAATGGTTCTTTAATTTCTGCATATGCCTCAATTGATACAGTTTTAGATAGAATGATTTCTACAAAAGATGTTGACGTAGAAATATTTTTAACAGGCGGTAATTTCAGAGAAGTAATAGACAATTGTAACTACTCTATGAAACATGTAGAATCTCTTCTTTTTGATGGTCTTGTAGTACTGGACGGCAGCTAAAAATGCCGCCTTAGCTCAGTTGGCCAGAGCAGGGGTTTTGTAAACCTCAGGTCGTCAGTTCGATTCTGACAGGCGGCTCCGCATACTACTTTATTATTAATTTAAAAATACAAGATTATTGTTTTATGATCTGTTATAGGTTATCTTTATATAAGGATAAGTTAATATAGATATTAAAATTTGTTGGCTTGGGAAAAACAAAATGTTTAAATGAAAGGACAATTAATACTTATACCCGGACGTTCTGCAAAACAAGGTGTAGAGCTGAATAAGGGAAAACTTAAGGATGAATATAAAAAAGTTACTAGTATACTAGAAATCAGTTTCGAAGATATGACTACTCTTGGCCTTGAAACAGGCGATCACGTAAAAATAAGCAATAAAATTGGTGAGACTAATGTTACGGTCAAAGGATTAAAAGAAGGAAAAATTCCCGAAGGATACGCTTTTATTCCATATGGCCCACCTTCAAGTTGTTTATTTGATGGAGAAACATGTTCCACCGGCATGCCAGAGTCTAAAGGCATGATAATTGATATAGAATTTATTAAAAAAGGCGAGATAAAGAAAAAAGAATTAATCTCATTAGATAAGCAAGATGAAGATAAGCAAGATGAAGATCAGCAAGATGAAGATCAGTAAGATGAATAAATATAATCATATTTAATAAAATAATTAGGTAAGAGGAAAAAAATGAGTACTGCAAATAAAGTTATTAAAATTGTAAATGAAAAGACAGTTGAAAATGCAACATGTACATTTTGCGGTTGTTGTTGCGATGATATAACTTTAACTGTAGATATGGATAAAAAAGTTATTACACAAGCAAAAGATGCATGTATTCTTGGAAAAGCTTGGTTTTTAAATCATGTTATAGAAGATAAACCTATTGCTAGAATTGATGGAAAGGAAGTAAGTCTGGATGATGCAATTGATGAAGCAGCAAAGATATTAATGGATGCTAAGTTTCCAATATTATATGGAATGAGTGATACGATATGTGAAGCGCAAAGACAGTGTGCGCCAATGATGGATGATTGTGGAGGTACAATTGATACTACAACATCAGTATGTCATGGACCCTCTGGTATGGCTTTTCAAGGTGTCGGAGAACCAAGCATGACATTAGGTGAAGTAAAAAACAGAGCTGACTTTGTAATGTATTGGGGAGGAAATCCTGCCGAAGCTCATCCAAGACATTTTGCTCGATATGCAGTCACTCCAAAGGGCATGTTTACCCCAAATGGAAAAGATGATCGCACAGTTGTAATAGTGGATATCAGGCAAACAAAAACAGCAGGTGTAGCAGACATATTTCTTCAGGTAAAACCTGGAAAAGATTTTGAATTCTTGTGGATATTAAGAGCAGCATGTAAAGGAGTTAAAGTCCCTGAAAATTGTAAAGAATTATGTGGTATCAAAAAAGAAGTTGTCGAAGATTTAATAAGTAGAATGAAAAATTGTAAATATGGTGTTATTTTTTTTGGTATGGGATTAACAATGACCCGAGGAAGACACTTTAATTCTGGAGCATTAATGGCGCTTGCAACTGATTTAAATGAATTTACTCACTTTGTTGCTAAACCTGCAAGAGGACATGGAAATGTTACTGGCGCAGATAACGTTGTTTCTTGGCAAACAGGTTATCCTTTTGGTGTTAACTTTAGTAGAGGCTTTCCCAGGTTTAATCCTGGTGAATTTACAACTGTTGATACCCTTACTCGAGGAGAAGTAGATGCAGCATTAATTATCGCAAGTGATCCTGTTGCTAATTTTCCTAAACCTGCGATTGATCATTTAAAAAGTAATAAATGTAAGTTAATTTCTATTGATACTAAACAAACCCCAACAAGTGAAACTGCTCATGTTTCTATTCAAACAAGTACTTACGGAATAAATACTGGTGGCACAGTTTATAGGATGGATGATGTTCCAATTAGTCTTCGACCAGCTTTTGATTCCCCGTTTCCAAGTGATTTAGAAGTATTAACAAAATTAAGAAAAAAGGTTAATGAGTTATCAAAAAAAGCAAATCGAACCTATTCCAAAAATAAGTATATATAACATCATTAAGGAAGTTATTTATGAATAATGAAATATGTATTAAAGGTGGTTTATTATTTGATCCTACGAACCATATTGATGGAAAAGCTTGTGATATTTTTATTAAAGACGGTAAAATTGTAGATAAAGTTTCATCATCTGCAAAAATAATTGATGCTAAAGGAATGGTGATAATGCCTGGTGGTGTTGACATACATTGTCACATCACCGGCCCAAAAGTTAATTTAGCAAGAAAACTAATGCCAGAAGATCATAGACTAGATCCTCATTTTAAAACAAAATATACTCAATCAGGTTCAGGGGGAATTGTACCTTCAACATTTGCTACTGGATATAGATATGCAACTTTGGGTTATACAACAGCAATGGAAGCTGCAGTTCCTCCATTACTAGCAAGACATT
>CAXNNI010000044.1:0-6730 GCA_964203715.1 Gammaproteobacteria bacterium | reverse complement strand
TAAGCACGATTTATCAAGAGTAAGAATTAAAGCTTATACAAAAATAAAAGAGTTATATAGTTTAGATGATGAAATGCCAATTAAAGCATTTAATTATTTTATGAAATATAGAAACAAGGTTATATTATTTGATCAAGCTGAAGATATTTTAATTTATTTAAATAAAAGATATATCTTAGGTACTATTACTAATGGAAATGCGTCGTTAGAAAAAATAGGTATTAAAAAATATTTTAATTTTGAAATTAAAGCATCAGAAGTTGGTGTAATGAAGCCAGATAAAAAAATTTTTATGGCAGCTATTCAAAAATCATCATTTAAATCATCAGAAATAGTTCATATAGGTGATAGCTACGATAAAGATATAGTTGGTGCAATGTCAGTAAATATGAATTATATTTGGCTAAATCATTTAGATATCGAAACTAAATTAGTAGAGAGTAAAAATATTATAAAAATTTTTGCGGAGTTACCACAAATTTTAAAAAACTTTAAATAATATGGAAAATAATAACGAAAAATTTGAAAAATTAGAAAAACAAATTGGGACACTGAAGTTTGTAGTTTTAATTATGGCTGCTGCATTAATATATGATTCAGCAATGAAAATTGGCATATTTGCAGATTATAAAATTACCGCAAACACTATTTCTGCTAAAAAAATTTTACTAAAAGGAAAGAGTGGGGAAAATTTAGGAGTTCTTAGTGTTGACGAAAATAATCTAGTAAGTATAGTTTTAACAGGAAAAAATAATAAAATAAATATTCATCCAGAAAAAATTAAGTTTTTAGAAATTAATGATTCTGAAGATAAAGTTATTCTTAGCTTGCCAAAATGAATTAATTGTTAAAATGTTTTATTATAGTTAACAAGTAATTCAAAGTCTGCCGTATTATATCCATATGTTTCATTATATTGTCTATTAAGAATATTTTTTAAAAATAAAGTTATATTATCGTTACTATTTTTTATATTATATTTTATTGTTGAATTCAGTAAGAAATAATCTTTTAAATAAACTATCCTTGCAGGAAATACATTAAAGTCTTTATCTTTTATTTTAGACGAGTACAAAATATTAAAATTTAAATCTATATTTAGATTACTAATATAATTATTATAATTAATATTAATCAAATTCTTAGGTACTCTGATCTCAGCTTCTTGCTTAAGCGTTTGACTATTATACTGTGATGACTTTATGTAATCGTGTGAAAATGAAATACTTGATGTATTATTAATATTTTTAGTAATACTCGTTTCTATTCCTTTTCTATAGCTATTACTATTTATATTTTCAGATGTATATATACCATTACCTGCTGCGACATATCCATCTATCTCATTTTTAAATTTACTATTATAAATTGTTTGTTTTATTAATAAATTATTATTAGCTGTATAAATTGAGTATCCAAGTTCGTACTGCCTTAAATTTTCTGGAGCAAGATTTGCGTTTCCAAGAAAATTAGTATAATAGCCAAATCTTTCTGTATAGGTTGGATTTTTAAAAGCTGTAGAATGATTTATAAAAAATTTTCCAAAATGATTTTTATAAGTTACCCCAAATCTATGTGAATTATTATTATTAAATCTTTGATTTAAAGTTCTTCTTAAGGATAAATCGAACTGAAAATTATTTATTGGGTATAATATTTCCGATGAAAAAGAGCTGGAATACTCACTTTCCATTTTATCTCCATCACCATAAGTTTTATCTTTAACTAGTTGTGTAAAATTTGTTTTTTCATAATCTATATTAAAACTTAATTTTGGATTAAAATTAGAATTTAATAATTTTTTTAAATTTATTGAAGTGTTAGAAAAAAATTTAATTTTCTCTGACTGCGTTAGTGTTTCCCATAAACCATCTACCGGGCTAAAATCTAAATTTTTAGTCGTAATGTACTGTATTTCTTTTTTTGTATAAATATCATTAGAAATTTTTTTTTCGTACGCATATTTTGAATATATTTGATTAATATCTGTGGTTGCAACTTCATTATCTTCAAGATAACCATATGGATTTCTATCGTTTTGCCTAAATATATCAAAATATAGAATTGTTATTTTATGATTAATTGAATTTAAGTTTAATCTGATATTCTGATTTTCATATCTATTTTTATCACTAGATGAGCCACTCGTATCAATCCCGCTAGACTCAAGTAAATTTATGTCTGCACCGTATTGAAAAAATTTATTTTCTAAAGATATTGAATAATTTTTAATGTATGTATTGTTATCTCCTAAAGCTATATTAAGAGAGTTTTTATTTACAGTATTAATATTTATTACACCACCAATTGCATCTGGTCCATATATACTACTATATGCGCCTTTAATAATTGCTATGTTATCAATATTATATGAAAACATATTTGTGAGATCATATTCAGATCCAGTAGCAGGATCATTTATTTCAATACCGTCTATTAAAAATAAAGTATGGTTTGCTTCACTTCCTCTGATCCTTATTTGGTTTATACTTCCTAGTCCACCAGATTGATTTATTGGAAGATTAGAGTAATTTTTTAAAATATCACTTAATGAAAAGAAAGATTCTTTTTTATCTAATTTGATTAGATTTATATTGCCCGAATATAGCTCATAATTTTCTAAATTTGGGTTTGGTGATATAAATATAGGAGGAATATCGTAACTGTATAAGTCAGAAATGCTTAAGAAGGAGAAGAATAAATAAATTATATTACGCATTGCATAATTACTAAAAATTATGTCTACGTTTTAAAAATTATTTTTTTAATGTTCCGACCTATAAACATAGTAATATATAGATTTAAAATGTCAAGCACCTAAAATAAGCTTTTGCTAACTCTTAAAGAAAAATCTAAAGAATTAACATTTTTTGTAAGATCTCCAATTGAAATATAATCTATATTTAGATTTGCATATTTTTTAATATTTTTTAGATTTACATTGCCCGATATTTCAATAGTTGTTTTTGTTTTATTAATTATAGAGCATGCTTTTTTAATATTAGAATATGTAAAATTGTCTAGCAAAATATTTTTTGGTTTATATGATATAGCTATTTTTAATTCTTTTATATTTTCTACTTCTATTGAAATTTTATTGAAATCAATTTTTTCTTTTATTTTTTTTAAGAAATTTTCAAAATTTTTACTTTTTTCGATTATATGATTTTCTTTGATTAAAATTTGATCGTATAGACCGAATCTGTGATTAAATCCTCCTCCACATAATACTGCATATTTTTGAGCAGACCTAATACCTGGAACAGTTTTTCTTGTATCTAATATTTTTGCTTTATATTTTTTAATTTTTTTAGCATAGATATTTGTTTTAGATGAAACTCCACTTAGCAGTTGGATAAAATTTAGGGCTGTTCTCTCTGCTAATAATGTAGTTTTTAATGGCGCTTTAATTTTGCAAATAATTTGCCCTTTTTTTATTTTATCCCCATCTTTTTTAAGCCATTTAATATTTAAACTTCCCCCATATTTTTTTTGTACATATTTAAACGAACTATTGAACCAAATTTGACCACAGAATATACCATCTTCATTAGATTTAACAATTGAATTAACTAATATATTTTTATCTTTTCCAAGTAAACTAGTTGTAATATCACCAGGTCCTAGATCTTCAGAAATTGCAATCTTAACATCTTTAATTGCAATTTTTTCTAAGTTTTTTTTGTTCACCTAATTATTACTTTATAAAATATTCTTTTGTTATTTTAAAAATTACAGGACTTAATAATATTAATGCAATTAAATTTGGTAAAGCCATAAAACCGTTCATTACATCTGCTACTAACCAAATTAAGTTTACGCTTTCTGCAGTTGTATCACCGAGTTTTAGAGAATAAGCTCCAAAAACTACAGACATTAGCCATAAAATTCTGAAGGGTTTTATAGATTTTGTCCCACATATATAGGCTAAGCATCGTTCACCATAATAACTCCAACCTATGATTGTTGTGTATGCAAACAATATTAATGAAATTGTTATTATTGTTTCTCCTATAGCAGGTAAACCATACACAAATGAGTTTGAGGCAAGTAAGGCACCATTATCCCCATTTTGCCATGCTCCGCTAATAACTATGACTAATGCTGTCATTGTGCATATTATAATTGTGTCAATAAATGTTCCAAGCATAGCAATTAAACCAAGTTTTGCAGGACTACTAGTTTTAGCTACAGCATGAGCAATTGCAGCGCTTCCTAAGCCTGCTTCATTTGAAAATATTCCTCGAGCAACACCGAATCTTATAGCCATTAAAACTGTTGCTCCAGCAAAACCTCCTGTTGCTGCTGTTCCGTTAAATGCACTGTCGAAAATTATTTGAAATGCCATTGGAATTTTATTTATATTAGAAAATATTATTATTAGTGCTGCTATTATATATATTAATGTCATTATTGGGACTAGTGATGAGGCAAATGCACTTATTCTTTTTATTCCCCCAATAATTACCAATCCAGTAATAAACGCCATAATGATACCAGTTACAAGAGGATCTATATTTAAGGTATTTTGAAGTTGATTTGCTACTGTATTTGATTGCACCATGTTGCCTATGCCAAATGCAGCAATACTTCCAAATAGTGCAAATAAAAAACCTAGCCATTTCCACTTTTCACCTAAGCCATTTTTTATGTAGTACATTGGTCCGCCAACAAAAGAACCGTTAGAATCAGTTTCTCTATAGTTTACTGCTAAAACAGCTTCGCCATATTTTGTTGCTATGCCAAAAAAACCTACAACCCACATCCAAAAAATTGCTCCTGGGCCGCCAAGTGCAATTGCTGTAGCAACACCAGCAATATTTCCAGTGCCAACAGTTGCAGACAATGCTGTAAATAAAGTAGCACGCGCCGAAACTTCACCTTTTTCTGAATTTTCAGGTTTTGATAGTAATAATTTAAAAGCATATGGTGTCTTTATAATCGGCATAAATTTTAAGCCGAATGTTAAATATAAGCCAGTCAATGCAATTAGGGCACACATATAAGGACCCCAAGCTATATCTGCAAGCGTAGAAAGTATATTTGCTAATTCTTCCATTTCAATATTTGTATTTTTCTTATTGATTTTAAAACTAGTTTATTGTATTCATGTAAGTTATTATATTAATAGAAATCCTGAAAAAAAACTATCACTTTAATGACTGCTAGTATTTTAATTATTGAAGATCAATTTGAAATTAGAAATATGATTTCATTTACCATAAAGAGTTATGGATTTAATACATATGAAGCAATAGATAGTAATTCAGCATTTACTATACTAAATAAAAAAAAAATTGATCTTGTTTTAGTTGATTGGATGTTGCCTGACGAATCAGGTATACAAATAATAAAAAAAATTAGAAATTATGAAAAACATCTTCCTATTATAATGCTGACAGCAAAATCTGAAGAAGCGGATAAAATTCTAGGTTTAGAGGTAGGAGCTGACGATTATATTACTAAACCTTTCTCACCAAAAGAATTAATGGCAAGAATCAAAGCTTTACTAAGACGTTCATCCCCGGAAAATAATATAGAACTTGTATCTTATGGTTCTGTGTCCGTAGATCCTTCTAGTCATATAGCAAAAGAAGGAGAAAGTATTGTTCTTTTGGGGCCAACTGAATTTAAATTACTTCTTTTTTTTGTGACACACCCAGAAAGAGTTTATTCTAGAGCCCAAATACTTGATTTAGTTTGGGGTAGAAATATCTTTGTAGAAGAAAGAACAGTAGATGTGCATATACTTAGGTTAAGAAATTCATTTAAAACTGATGTATCTAAATATATAAAAACTGTTAGAGGGTCAGGTTATATATTTTCAAATAAATAAATATTAATAAGTTTTTTTACATATAATAAATATATGGAAGAAAAAAAAAAGAAAATATATAAATATTCATTTTATTACGATGTGGTTATTTTTTTTATACTCCTAATAGTTTTTGTTTTTTTTGGATATTTATTAGAAAATATTTTATTAAGTGCTTTGATATTTTCTTTTTTATATATTATATATTTTTTTTATCAACAGTATTTTTTTGAAAATTGGATTTTTAATTTTCAAAGTAATAAGTCTCTCAAATCTCATAGGAAGTATCAATATTTAACTAAAAAGATTGAAAATATTTATAACAATTTTTCTCAATTAAAAGATGAGTTCAATCTATTAGAAAGAAGATCTATAGAACTAAGCAAGTCATTACCTGATGCTGTTATTATAATTGATAAGTATTTTCAAGTTGAATGGTTTAATGAGGCGGCACAAAAAATGTTATCATTAAAAGAAATGGATACTGGAACGCCTATTACATATTTAATAAGAAATCCTGAATTTTTAAAGTTTGTTAAAAAATTAGAAAATTATAGTTTTACAAGTTTTGTGTCTCCTGAAAATGATAATTTCTTTCTTAAATCTATGATAGTTCCATATGATATAGATAAATATTTATTAATTTTCTCAGATATTACAGGATCTAATAGAATTGAGAAAATGAAAACAGATTTTATAGCAAATGTTTCTCACGAACTAAAATCACCTCTTACTGTAATATTGGGATATTTAGAAATTTTTTCTTATTCAGAAAATAAAAATATTGATAATAAAATTTTTGAATCTATGTTAATTCAGGCACAAAAAATGAATTTATTAATAAATAACTTATTAAACTTAGCAAAATTAGAATCTGCGCCTACATCTTGGGGTAGCTATTTTGAATTTAATCTT
>CAXNNI010000043.1:0-6910 GCA_964203715.1 Gammaproteobacteria bacterium | reverse complement strand
TATACTTATCTACTACATTTTTTAGACCTATACTTTCGTCAGCCATACCGGTTGTTTGTAATTTATCAAGATGCTTACTAGGGTTATTTAATGTAATAACTTTTCTCATCGTGTTGGTAGCTTTTTCACATGCTTCTATATACTTATTTGCACCTATAATTACATTTATAGTCATTTCAGCGATATCTCTAGCAACTTTTACAATCGCGTTTATATTATCTGTTTGGTTTTTTTTATCATACATCTCTCTTACCATATCAAGAGTATTTAAAATATCTGAGCGAGATGATATCCAGATATTACTTTTAAATAAATACTCAAGAATGGTTTGCTCTTTTTTATCAAAATTATACAATTTACTGCTATTAAGAATTATAGTTCTCATGTCTTCGATAGGAACAAACATTATAATTTTACTAAACGCATTTGGCACATAACTTTGGTAGTTGTCCCGCACTAATGACGAAGCATGGTTATATATTTTCTTAATAAAATTTTCTTCAAGCTTATCTAGAACTGTTTGTTTTTCGTTAGCTTTTTTAGCTTTA
The DNA here is from genome assembly GCA_964203715.1 of Gammaproteobacteria bacterium. GTDB lineage: Bacteria > Pseudomonadota > Gammaproteobacteria > Poriferisulfidales. The sequence continues at coordinate 6,362 of CAXNNI010000043.1, read as the reverse complement.
TGCCATTCTTTAAAATCTGTTAAAGGTGTTTTAGCATCGATTATAATATACATTACACTATCCCCTTTTAAAGGCCTGGGTACAATAAAATCTGGTATTTTATTCCTAGATTTCCCATCAGTATCTACATAAGAAAATGATTTCTGGCGAAAATAATTATGACCTTCTATGTAGTTAGCTTCATTAAAGACCAAATCTAAACTATACTCTCCAAAATTCCCTTGATTTTGTGAGTTGCCATATAATAAACCAATTTTTTCTGAATTATCTTTCAACTCAGTCGAAGTAATTTCAAACTTAGTGTCAAATTTCTGATTAGTTTTTACAAGATCTTTATCTAACTCTATATTTTTATTTGTAAGTTCTTTTATAGATAGTTCTTGTTCTATGATTTTCTTTTCTAAATTTATATTTTCTAATAGCTTTTCATAGCTTTTAATTTGCTCATCGAAGCGTGCTAAATCAATAGATTTAATATGATTTTCCTCTTCTAAATTTTTATTGTCTAGATGTGCCTTATTAAGACTTTTAACAGCTCGATGATATAAATAAGATATTAAGGACAATAATACAAATAAAGATCCCATTATTAATATCTGAATTAAATGCTCATTCATAAAACTTTCCTGTATATAGATAATGTAAGGGTTTGGGGCTTACTAAGATTCTATTTTAACTTCATCTATAATTATTGTATAATAATAGTTAGGGGGCGATCTGGATTCGACGTGGATTGCAAAGCCCTAGGTGCATGTCGAGTATATAGCTATCCTCGTAAAAAATGCTATAAAATATAGTTGCAAACGAAAACAACTACGCACTAGCAGCTTAAATCCTGCGTGCCATCATTCAGAGACGTGCTTGTGCATTTCGGTTTGGTGTCGCTTAACACAAGATAGCATTTATTCTCGCCATTAGGATTTATGTAAAACCTTAATTGGATAGTGAAATGAATGTCTGCTCGTTAACATTTATTTCATAAATACTAATAACGAAGCTAAACATGTAGTACCAAAGGTAGAGAGTTTGCGGACGCGGGTTCAATCCCCGCCGCCTCCACCATTATTCTTACAAAAGCTAATTGATGATGGAAAATATATTCGCGGAGTTGGAATTAAATCAGGTGATTTCTACGCAATTGAAAATACCGAGCCAGTTATTTAATTCTTTCTTCAATGTATCATCTATTAATATCTCTATAGATAAAAATAAATTTATTTAAGCTATTAAATAATGACATAAGAATCTTTAGACGAACTTTGCACCTTTTTGAAGATTATGTTTCGCACAGAGTAGTTGAATATTAGTAGCTACTTTGGATGAGCCGCCTTTTGAGAAAGGAAGTATATGATCAAAGTGTAAGTTTTCAGCTGAACTACATTGAGTGCATTTCCCATGATCTCTTTCATAAACTTCTCTTTGCACTTCGCCTGGAATCATTCGGTTATGTTCAAGATCAACAAACTCTTCAACTTCTTTAATATCATCAAAATTAGGCTTTAAGAGAAATTTAAATACCTTTCTTTTGCCATCATGGACTCGATATGCATCAATCAAGTCATAAAATCCCATGTCTACCCATACACCATCTCTTAGCTTTCTATATACCTTGATCTTTGCAGGTTCTCTTTTACCGCTTTTATAATTATCTGCTGCTTGAAAAAATTTACCGTTTTCAGTTAAAGTCCCAGTCTCGTTAGCCATAAGGCTGATCAACTTCTTTTTTATGATAACTATCATGTTTCCTAGCATCATGCCCTTCATATTCGATAATGCCATCATCAAGCAACTTATCTGCGTAAGGTGCATTTTTTAAAGTTGACATTAATACTATTGAATAAGACTTTTTGACATTAAAGTTCATGCCTTTCTGAACCTGCATGCCTTCGTTATAAGCTAATTCTTGATAAGAGATAATTTTCATTATTTATATAATCTCAAAATTCTAAAATGGGGATTTAAGCCATGTTATCAATAGTTTGCATAACAAGTTAGTAATATCTACAAAAAAACTTAATTTAGATTTATCCTAGGTTACAATGAAAAAATGATTAATGCGATTATTTTCGATACTGAAACCACAGGTAAAAACGAAGCAGTTTTAATTGAAGCCGCTTGGATAAGATTAGATAGTGTCAGTCCTTTTTCTATATCCGAGAAATTTAATCAACGCTACAACCTAAAAAAACCAATTGAGCTGGGTGCCCTTGCTACCCATCATATCCTCGATGAAGAATTAAAAGACTGTCCTGATTACACTGAATTCAGCTTACCTAATCCTACCGAATATATCATTGGACATAATATCGACTATGATTAGAACATCATTGGCAATCCAAGTATCAAGCGTATTTGCACTTTAGCTCTATCAAGACGATTATGGCCAGAATTAGATTCACATAGTCAAAGCGCAATGCTTTATTTTGTAGATAGGCATAATGCCCGTGAAAAACTTAAGAATGCTCATTCAGCTCTAGCTGACGTTGAAAATTGTGCTTTTATTCTAGAAAAGATTATTGCTAAGTTGGGTGTAACTTCAATTCAAGAGCTATGGACAATCAGTGAACAAGCTCTCATCCCTAGACATATGACTTTTGGTAAACATAAAGGTGTTGCTATAGCTGACATACCTAGAGACTATAAAACTTGGTTACTTAATCAAGATAATATTGATTCATATTTGCGGAAGGCTTTGGAAAATTGAAATATGAAATTCATATCTCTAATGCTTCTATTAATCTCGTTGAATGCTGTATCGGAACAGAAATACAACCCCTATACAAATAAATTTGAAACCGTTCGGCCTTGAAGTCAGTTGAAATACAACTATATGGAAGAAGAGTGGAAATATGCTCCACCAAATTCAAATAAGAAGGAACTATAATAATGAAAGAAGAAATTATCAATACAAAAGTTCATGATAAAATAACAACTAACGAGACAAATTAATAAAAAAATACTTTCTAAATTATCTTCTTTAAAATGCAAATCATAACCTTCATAAAAAATATTTTATTTTTAGTATAAAATATTTTATAGCAAATTTAGATGTTGTAAAAAACTTAGAATCTAAATATTCATCATTTTCAAAATTTCTAACATAAAATTCCCAAGTAACAAATTCTAAGTCCTCCTCATCAGGAGAATAGTCGTGAAGAACTAACGTAATATTTAGTGGTGAATTAATTTGGGTAAATCTTATTGCGCAGCCCTGGACTGAAAAGTTACATTGTTCAATAATAGGGTTATCTAAAAAAAGAGATATAGAATCATTAAAATATTTAATTTTTTCAGCAAGATTTTTTTTATAAAGATTAACTTTAGAACTGGGTTTGCTTGTATAGACCGGCTCATGTAAACTTTTCTTAAAATCATTAAAATCTATAACAGTCATGATAGTATCGTAAACATTAAAATTAAAAAACTTATTAGTCAGTATAACTTAAAAATAATTATAAAAATATAAACAAAAAATGAATAATGAACCTTTACTAAACTTAATTATTAAAAATATAAAAAAAAATCATAATAATAAGCATATAATAATTTTACCAGACAGCTTATCTCGGGCATTTATACTAAATATTTTAAAAAATAATTCAATAAATAACCAGTCTATATACTATCTTGATGAATATGTTTTTAAGTGTAATAAAATAAACCATATCAAGTTATTAAAAAAGGACATTAGTTTTCTAGAAAATATAATTCCAGAGATTGAATTCATTTTTGATAAATATAGTTTAACTAGTGAAATTGAAAATATTCTAAAAATCATAAAAAAAATATTTTTAGAAAAAAATATATTTATAAGTGAAAAAAATAGTAATGATGATGAAGTAATTAAACAAATAAACCAAAATTTATTATCATATGAATCTAAAATTTTTCTTGAAATAATCAAATTGTGGATAAAAAAATCTAGAGAAGAAGAAACATATATTAATCTTTATACGAAATTTTTAAATTCTGAAAATAATATAAATAATACGAATACTCATTATTTTATAAAAATAGAAGAATTTTCTACTTTAGAGAAGTCTTATATAAAAAACAATATTAAAAAAATACATTACTATAGTAATTTTTTTAAACATGATATTGATAACGAAAATTTTATCCCAAAAAAAATTAATATATATAAAACTTATGACTTTGATTCACAAGAAGATGAAATAGATTTTTTAGTTAGCAATATAAAAAAATTAATTAATAAAGATAAAAACTCTAAAATAGCTCTTATTAACAATAATAGGTATTTTCAAAGACGCTTAAGCTCAAACTTACAATGTAAGAATATTAATATTAACGACACATACGGGTGGCTTTTATCTACTAGTTCCTGCTGCACTTATATTTGCAATATTTTAGATTATTTCGCAGATCAAGCAAATTATTTTAATCTTCATGACATCATTATGTCCCCTTTTTTTCTTCCAGATACTGATCTTGATGAAAAAAAATTATTTCTTGATGCGTTAACACTTAATATTAAAAATAATAATGAAGCTGATATTATTAGTTATTTAAAAATCAATAACCATCCTATAAACAACATCTTTAAAGAATCTCAAAGTAAAGATAAATTATTTAATTTTAATGAATTTAAAAAACTTTTATATAATAAATTACATACATTAAATTCATATGATTTAATTAAAAAAGATGATGCTGGAAAATCATTTATTTACTTTTTAGAAAAAAATAATGAAAGCAATGAAATGCTATTAACTCTCAAGCAGTGGCATATAAAGATAAAATTATACTTAGAAGAAAAAACTTTTCATATAGAAAAACATAGTAGCGTTTTTTACACAGATATAAAACATGCTTCTCTTTATAAATTTGATGCTATATATGTATCATCCATGACTACTAAAAATTTCCCAAAAAAAATAATTAACTACTTTTCAGCGAACAATGTTATTTATTCTGATTATTGTATTAATTCAAATGAAGAGCAAATTGAAAATATTCATGATTTTTTAAATCTATCTAACGCATCAGATTCCATAACATTGTCCACGCACAATACAGATGGGGTAGAAAAATATACAAAAAGTAAATTTAAGATTTATCTTGATTATTATATTAAAAATATTTCATTAAATATCATTAAAGAAAAAGATAGCTATTCATTAATTAATACTAAAAATAAAATTTTTCTCGATAATGATTTTACAAGATTAACATATAAAGATATTGAAAATTTTAATAATTGCATATACTGTTTTTATAGTAATAAGAAATTTTTTAAGCATGAGTCCTCTATTTTAGGTAAAAAAAACTTTACGCTTGGAAGTTATATTCACAATGTTTTATCTGTTTTTTTTAATAATTTAATAAACAATATGTCTTATCAAGAAATTTTAGATAACTTAAGAAAAATTTCTGAAGACACTTTAATAAATTTTTATAATCCTAAGAATTTTCCTTATGATGTAGAGCTTTGGCATGGTCTTTTGCCAAGATTAACTGAGTATTTCTATCTTGATTTTACTAAAAAATATAATTATAAATCAGAAAAATTACTTTCCTTTAAATATAAAGATAAAATTAAACTTTACGGAAAATATGACCTATCATACTCTTTTGGAGGTAATAACATTCTTGTTGATTTTAAAACTGGAATAGTGCCAAGTAAAATAAACGTATTAAAGGGTTCTAATTTACAATTACCTTTTTATTCTATTCTTAACTCAAAAATAACTATTACTCAATATTTAGGTATAAATCTCTCTCAAAACTCATTTAATATTTCGTCTTTCTTAACAAATGAATTTGATGATTCCAAAAAAATTATTTTTCAGACTTTAGATAAAATATTTAGTATGATTGAAAATAAAAAAGAAATTTTTTATGAAAAGTCTGACCTTGGTTGTCCTATATGCGGTAACATTTCATCTAGTATCTAATTAAGCCTGGCTATCATTAGATTTGAAATAAAATATATAAAAAATACAAATAGAAGAGTAATTATTAAGCCTAAAAAAATAAAAAGCATAGGTTTATTCGATGAAAAATCTCTTTCACGATTTTTAGTAGACTGAACCCCAATGAGACCTGCTAAGACACTTTGCAGTACTTTGAAAAAATTAATCTTATTATTAGACATATTTAGCAAACATTACTGCATCTTCATAACCACCCACAACTGGGTAATAATTTTTTCTTATACCTATTTCATTGAAACCTTCAGATCTATATAATTTTATAGCTGGTAAATTACTTGGTCTACATTCTAAAAAAACTATTTTACATTTTATGTTAAGTACATACTCATTTAATAATTGTAAAATTTTTCTACCATAACCCAATCGCCTGTAATTTTTTTTTACACAAATATTCATAATATGGCATTC
>CAXNNI010000042.1:0-6942 GCA_964203715.1 Gammaproteobacteria bacterium | reverse complement strand
GAATTGCATTTATTATTAAATCTTCATGAAGTTCAGCTGGCATATCTTTAAGCGAATGAACGGCTATATCACAATTACCATTTAAAAGTTCTTGTTCTAGTTCTTTTAAAAATAAGGATTTTCCGCCAATATCGTATAGGGGTTTATTTAAGATTTTATCTCCTGAAGTAGTTATTTTAATTAATTCTACTACTATAGAATTGTCAATATTTTTTAAGAGTTGGCTAACTTTTTTAGCTTGCCATAGTGCCAATGGGCTTTTTCTGGTAGCAATTTTTATAGTTTTTGTTATTAAACTTTCGCTCATATTGTCAACTTAATGTTATACTTATTTTTAATTATATTAGATAGTATTTCACAATGGCAAAAAATACAAAAAAACCTTGGCAAGGAAGATTTTCAGGAAAAACTGATGAATTTATAGAAAGCTTCACGTCCTCAATAAATTTTGATAAAAGACTTTATTTGTATGACCTAAAGGTTTCAGCGGCTCATTCAATGATGCTGAATTCTATAGGTATATTAACTAAAAGTGAACTTAAAAAGATCCTTGCTGCTTTAGAAAAAGTAAAAGTAAAAATAGAAAATGATAAAATGTCATGGAAACATTCTTTAGAAGATATTCATATGCATATCGAGTTTGAGCTTATAGATTTAATTGGAGATGTAGCAAAAAAAATTCACACCGGGAGGTCAAGAAACGATCAGGTTGCTACAGATATGAAATTATATGTTAAAGATGAAATAATAAATGTTTATGAAAATATTATAATTCTTCAAAAGACACTTATTGAATTATCAGAAAAATATACTAAAAGTATAATTCCAGGCTTTACGCATATGCAAATAGCACAACCTATAACTTTTGGATTTATTTTGATGGCTTGGTTTTTTATGCTTGAGAGAGATAAATCAAGATTTTTAGATAGTTATATAAGATTAAATATTTCTCCTTTGGGATCTGGAGCGCTATCAGGGTCATCTCACAAATTAGATAGAAAATATACCGCGAAATTATTAGAATTTGGCGGTGTTACAGATAATGCATTGGATAGTGTAAGTGACAGAGATTTTATAGTTGAGTTTATAAGTAACTCATCATTGCTTATGTCGCATTTATCAAGATTTTCTGAAGAAATAATAATTTGGTGTTCTACAATATATAACTTTATAGATTTAGATGATAAAGTTTGTACTGGTTCTTCTATAATGCCACAGAAAAAAAATCCCGACGTATTAGAGCTAATTAGAGGAAAAACTGGCTCAGTATATGGTCAGTTAATGAATATTTTGACTATAATGAAAGGTCAACCATTTGCTTATAACAGAGATAATCAAGAAGATAAGCCGGCATTATTTAATTGTGTTGATATAGTTCATCAGAGTTTAATTGCTATTAACATTTGTCTTAAAAACATGAAGTTAAATGAAAGTATAGCAAAAAATGCTGCAAAAAAAGGTTATTCTACAGCTACAGATTTTGCTGATTATTTGGTGAAAAAGAATGTGCCGTTTAGAGATGCTCATGAAATAGTTGGTAAAACAGTTGTTTTTGCCATAAGTAAAAAGTTAGATTTAGACGAATTATCTTTAAAAGATTTTAAATCAATTTCACCATATGTTGATAGTGATATTTTTAGTTTTTTAAATATAGAAGGTTCGGTAAATAGTAAAAATACAATTGGGGGTACTTCTTATAAGGAGGTAGAAAAGCAGATTAAAAAAGCCAGAAAAATTATTAGTGAATATGAAAAAAAATAATTATTTATTATATGTATTTATTTATTTAATAAGTTTGTTTATTAATCAAGCTTGTGGACAAACTGGAAAATTATATATACCAGATAATGCAAATAAAGAAAGAAACAAAAATGAATGATAAAAAAATAAATAAATTACATATGATTGATAATGTATCTATTCAGGAAATAGTAAAAGAATTTGGGACTCCATGTTTTGTTTATTCTGAAGAGTTAATATCTAAAAATTTTAAAGAAATAATGAATGTGTTTCATAATGAGAAAAGAAGTGTATTTTACTCAGTCAAAGCAAATTCTAGTTTAAGTATATTAAAATTATTATCTGATTTAGGTTCCGGATTTGACATTGTTTCAACTGGTGAACTGGATAGGGTTTTAAAAATCGGAGCAAAACCTCAAAAAATAGTTTATTCAGGTGTCGGCAAATCTAAAAAAGATATTAAGCGTTCTATAGAGTTAGGAATTTATTGTATAAATGTTGAATCATTCGCAGAACTTGTACGTATCAATGATATTGCAACAGAATTAAAAATTAAGGCTTCTGTTGCAATAAGAATTAATCCAAATATTGATTCTATGTCGCATAAATATATTTCTACAGGTTTAGAATCGACTAAATTTGGTATAAACCTTAAAAATATGATGGATGCATTCATATACGCTCACGAGCAAGACTATATTAATTTAATTGGCATTGATTATCATATTGGCTCGCAAATTGAAACTTTAGAACCTTTCTTGGAAGCTATTTTATCAGTTTCAAAAATAATAGAAGAATTAAAAGCAAATAACATAAATATAGAATTAATTAACATGGGTGGAGGATTAGGTATTAATTATAAAAATAAGAAAATTCCTACCTTAACAGAATTTGGTGTAGCAATTAATAAAAAAATTAAAGAATGCAATTTAGAAAATTATAAATTAATTCTTGAATTAGGAAGAAGTCTTGTTGGGAATGCAGGATATTTAATAACAAAAGTTGAGTATATAAAAAAAGATAGTGAAAAAAATTATGTTATTGTAGACGCTGGTATGGACAATTTAATTAGACCAGCATTATATGGGGCCTGGCATTATATAGAATCTGTAAACACAAAAAATGGAAAAAAAATATTATGCGATATAGTCGGGCCAGTATGTGAGTGCGCTGATTTTTTAGGAAAAGATAGAGAGCTTTCTGTAAAACAAGATGATATTTTGGTGGTTTACTCATGTGGAGCATATGCAGCTTCAATGGCAAGTAATTATAATTCTAGACCAAAACCACCAGAAATTATGATTAAAAAAAATAAAGCTATGTTAATAAGTAAAAAAGAAGAAATAGAAGATTTATTCTGTAGAGAGCTAATCATTTAATAAAACATTATGAAAATAAATTTTATAAAAATGCAAAGTCTTGGAAATGATTTTGTAGTATTAGATCATATTAAGGAAACTATAAAACTAAATAAAAATCATATAAAAAAAATATCAAATAGAAATTATGGGATTGGTTGTGATCAGGTTTTGGTATTAGAAAAATCTAGTAAAAAAGATATTGCATTTAATTATAAAATTTTCAATAAAGACGGCTCTCAAGTCGGCCAGTGTGGTAATGGAGCAAAATGTGTTGCAAAATATTTCTTTGATAAATATGGTAATCAAGAAAAAAAAATCAAAATAGAAACCATATCTAGTAAAATGACATTACGTTACTTAAATAGGGATATTTTTTCAGTAGAAATGGGTGCTCCAAATTTAAATATAATAAACCAAAATTTATTTCTATATAAAAATAAAAAATATTTTTTTAATTCCATATCTTTAGGAAATCCTCATGCTGTTTTTTTTGTTAAAAATATCAAAAAAATTGATTTGGAAGATTTTTCGATTCAATTTAATAAAAAAAAATATTTTAATAGAGGCGTTAATATAAGTATTGCAGAAATTATTAAAGCTAATACTTGGAAAGCAAGAGTATATGAAAGAGGTTCTGGAGAAACTGAAGCCTGTGGTTCTGCAGCTTGTGCGATTTCTGTCTGCGCAAATTTATATTATAAAAAAAATATTAAAAATAATTATATTCATATGTCAGGAGGTGTAGCTCATGTAAAATGGTCTTGTTTAGAGTTTGATCCTGTATATTTAATTGGAAAATCAGACTACGTGTTTTATGGAACTTATATAATTTAAAAAATTATGACACTTATAAACAAAAAAAAAATATACAAAATATTATCTAAGGAGAAAGAAGTTTTGGAATATTTATCAGATAATCCTGATATTATTTCAAAAAATATCGTTTTTTTTAATAAAATTTTTTCATTAAAGAGTTCTAAAGACAATATTATTTCATTCGAAAATATAAGGATAAATTCGTTAATTAAAGAAAATAATTTTTTAAAGCAAAAATTGATAGAAATAATAAAATTAGCTAAAGATTATAAAAAAATTCAAGATAAACTATCAAAATTTTCTCATCAAATAATATTAATAAATGATATTAATAGTTTAATTAAATATACAGAAGATTTTATTCGTAAAGAATTTTTGTCTATAGAAGCAAATTTTTATTTTATTAAATTTAATAGGTTTTTTGATTTAAATAAAAAATATTTTTTATATGATAAGAAAGTAGTTAGTCTAATAAAATACGTCTTTTTAAAAAAAAGATCAATTTTAGCAACAAAAAACATTATCGAAAAATACTCTATAGAAAAATTTGTCAAGAGTACAAAGCAGCTTGTTTTATGTCCGTTAGGCGTTTCTAAGCCATCTGGTATTATATTTATAAACTATAAGAGTGAAATGGAGGAAGTTGATTTACAGTTTGATCTGCTTAATCTATTGTCGGAAACTATTTCATATTCGTTAGAGGAATATACTCAAAATAATGAGTAATAAAGAAATTAAAATTTTATTAGATGAGTATATTTTTCATATTAAAAAAGTTATTAATTATTCACCAAATACTGTCATTTCATATCTTAGAGATCTAGATTTATTTTTAAATTATTGTAAAAAATTTAAAATAGATAATGTATCATCTATAGATGAAAAGCTTACTAGAGACTTTGTTTCTAGTATATATAGAACTGGAACAAGTCCTAAATCTATAAAAAGATATTTATCAAGTTTGAGAGGTTTTTTTAATTTTTTGTTAAAACGTAAAATTATAAAAAAAAATTTTGCTGAAAATATTAAATCTCCTAAATCAGAAAAAAAGTTACCACAAATCTTACAACATTCTGATATTAATCTTTTAGCAAATACTGAAACTAAAATTAAAAGTTATTATAAAAATAATGATTTATTGATCAGAGATATTGCAATATTTGAGCTATTTTATTCATCTGGTTTAAGGTTAAGTGAGTTAGTTAATTTAAAGTTTTCAAATATAAATTTTAATGAATCTATTCTTAGAGTTACTGGAAAAGGAAATAAAACAAGATTAGTTCCTGTTGGATCAAAAGCTATTAATGCAATAAATGCTTGGAATAGTACTAGAAGAAAATATCCTAATAATATATGTGACTTTGTATTTACAAGTTTAAGAGGTAAATCTTTATCTGCGAGAAATATTCAATTTAGAATGTGTCTTTTGGCTAAAGCTTCAGGTTTAGAACAAAAGCTATATCCTCATAAGTTAAGACATACTGTTGCGACACATTTACTTGAATCTTCAGGAAATATAAGGGCAGTTCAAGAATTTCTTGGCCATGAAAATATAAGTACAACCCAAATATATACTCATTTGGACAATCAGTATTTAATGAATGTTTATGATAAAGTACATCCTAGATCAAAGAAAATATTAAAAAAGGAATGAAATATGGCAGCGAAAATACCTATAGAGATAAACCTTCATCAAAAATCGGCATATTTAACTTTAAAATATTCTGATGAATCTTTTGATTTATCAGCAGAGTACCTAAGGGTTAATTCTCCATCTGCAGAAGTTAAAGGCCATGGGCCTGGTCAAGAAAAGTTACAAGTGGGTAAAGAAAACGTTTCAATACAAAACTTAGCCCCTATAGGAAATTATGCTATTCAAATTATATTCGATGATGGGCATGATACTGGACTTTACTCTTGGGAGTATTTGTATGAATTAGGACAAGATTATGAAAAAAAATGGAAAAATTATATAGAAAGGTTAAAAGAAGCTGGGTATGAAAGAGTCAAAAAATAACAAAAAAAATGCTACTTTTGGGTATAAAAAAGTAACCGAGAGAGAAAAAGTCTCTTTAGTTGATAATGTTTTTACATCAGTTACAAAAAGGTATGATTTAATGAATGACCTTATGTCTTTTGGAATGCACAGATTTTGGAAAATTTTTTTTTTACATTGCTCACATATTAAAAAAGGAGACAAGGTTTTAGATTTAGCCTCTGGTACTGGAGATATAACAAAATTAATTAGCGATAAAGTGGGTGATAATGGTAGAGTAATATCATGTGATATAAATTTTTCAATGTTAAGTAAAGGTCGAGACAATCTTATTGATCAAGGAGTAATAAATAATGTATTTTATGTGCAGGCTGATGCACAAGAATTATCATTTAAAGAAAATAGTTTTGATCATGTAACAATGGCATTTGGTTTAAGAAATACTGCCAATATAGATGAAGTATTAAAATCTATTTATAAAATACTGAAGCCAGGAGGGTCAGTTCAAGTTTTAGAATTCTCTAAAGCAGAGAAGATTATTGAAAAACCTTATAATATTTTTTTAAAAAATTTTATTCCATTCCTAGGAAAATATATAGCAAAAGACGAAAGAAGTTATAATTATTTAGTAGAGTCGATAATTATGCATCCAGAACAAAATAAATTAATAGAATATATGAAAAAAAATAATTTTCAAAATTGTAAATATAATAATTTATCATTTGGAATTGTATCAATTCATAAAGGTTATAAGTTATAAATGCTTACCGAGAAAATAAATAAATTTATCTTGCTAGCGCTTCAGTATAGCAACATTGATAAAAAAATACTTTTTTCTTATAGAAAAAAATATATATGTATAATATTAAAAAATACTTCAATAATATTTTATATAGAAATATCAGAAGAAACTTTAATATTACGTGAAAAAATAGAGTCTGAGCCAGATTTAGTTTTAGAAGGCAGTCCTATAGCTTTTTTTAATTATTTCAATAACGTAAAAAGCGAACATTCAATAAAAATTTTTGG
>CAXNNI010000041.1:0-6974 GCA_964203715.1 Gammaproteobacteria bacterium | reverse complement strand
TAAAGCACTAGCAAGAGAACTAGATGTTCCGGTTGTTGCATTATCACAATTAAATAGAAGTTTAGAAAATAGGTCTGATAAAAGACCGATAATGTCTGATTTGAGAGAGTCCGGTGCAATAGAACAAGATGCTGACTTAATTGTATTTATCTATAGAGATCAAGTTTATAACGAAGATTCTGCTGAAAAAGGAACAGCTGAAATAATTGTAGCCAAACAAAGAAATGGTCCTATTTTCAAAACAAAACTAACATTTCTTGAAGAATGTACTAGATTTGAAAATTATATTAAAGAAATATATACCACAGAGGGTTTTAAATGAGAGGACGTATTTTAATTAATAAAAAAAATTTAATTCATAATTTATCCGAAATAAAAAAATATTCTCCAAACTCAAAAATAATGTCTGTTATAAAATCTAATGCTTATGGCCACGGCATGATTGAAGTTGCAAAATTATTAAACAAATCTGATGCTTTTGCTGTAGCTACAATAAAAGAAGCTCAACACCTAAGAAATAATCAATTAAATAAAGAAATAGTTTGCTTACAGGGTTTTACAAATAGTGAAGAATATATATATTGCGCTGAAAATAATATAAGACCAGTCATTCATGATTTTTATCAGCTTGATATCATAGAAAATACTTCTATTAAAAATAGTATTAATATATGGATCAAAATAGATACAGGAATGAATAGACTAGGGTTTCATTCCTCAAATTTTCAAAATGTTTTTAATAAATGCAAAAATAAAAAAAATATAATAAATAAAATTGGAGTAATGACTCACTTAGCTTGCGCAGATCAAGAAAAAGATAGTTTTTCAATAAAGCAAATTAATCTTATAGAAAATATTATCAATGATACAAAAACAGAATTAAGTATTTTTAATTCTGCGGGTATTCTTAAATATTCTAAAAATTTTAAACATAAAACGCATTGGGCAAGACCAGGTCTGATATTGTATGGTATAAATCCATGTAGCTCATTTAATAAACTCAATCTTAAAAGTGCAATGACTTTAACTGCCCCAATAATTTCAATTAAGGAATGCAAGAAAGGTGAACATATAGGCTATGGCCATACCTATAAAGTCAAAGAAGATACAAGAATTGCTGCTTTACGAATTGGGTATGGTGATGGCTTTCCAAGAAGACTAAGTAATATTGGAAAAGTTTTTTTTAAAAATAATATTTTTAATATAATAGGGAGAATATCCATGGATATTACGATTATAGATATTGAAGATAAAAAGTTTAAGATAGGTGATGAAGTTGAATTATTAGGAAATAATATAAATATTATAGAGGTATCAAACTTTATTGACACAATACCATATGAATTAATATGTTCTCTTGGAAATAGACTGGAAAAAACATATATTTAAATCTCTGCTAATTCTTGCAACTTTTTAAAATCAATTTTTCCACTACCTAGAATTGGAAATACACTAACTATTTTAATTTTTTTTGGAAAATATAAATTAGAAAAGCCAGAATCTTTCATAAAACTATTTAACTTTACTATATCTGCTTCTTTATTATCAGTTAAAAAAACCAATGCTTCACCTTTTGCAGAATCTAAAACAGAACATATGCCATGATTATATTCTGGCCATAATTTTTTAGGAAATTCTTCGATTTGAACTAAAGAAATCATCTCTCCTGCAATTTTAGCAAATCTTTTTAATCTACCTAATATAAATAAAAAACCATCATCATCTACAAAAGCAATATCTCCTGTATTATACCAATTATTTTTAATATCTATTTTTTGAAAATTATTTTCATTTTGATAACCTAACATTATATTATCGCCTTTTATATAAAGTAGTCCTCCTTTATTGTACCCATCAATTTTTTCTATTTTATAATCTATACCATATAGTATCTTCCCTACTGATCCTAATCTAAAATTATCATAAGTATTGACCGAAACTGCTGGAGAAGCTTCAGTAACCCCATACCCTTCAAGAATTTTAATATTAAATTTATTTTTGTAGTAACTATATATTTCTTCATCAAGCTTTTCAGCTCCGGCAATTAAATATTTAATATATTTAAAGTTTTCTTTTTTAAAGTAATTTTTATATTTTTTTAAAAAAGTATTAGTAGAAAAAAATATACTAGCCTTCGATTTTTCTAATAAACTTGGAATAGCTTTATAATGCAAAGGAGTTGGATACAAAAAGACTTTATGTCCATTTAAAATTGGAAGTAAAACGCCTATACCTATACCAAATGAATGAAAAAAAGGAAGACATGTAAAAAATTTTTCTATTTTATTTTTTTTTGAATTAAGGTCTAAAGATCTCAAAACTTGTGATCTGTTAATATATAAATTTTTATGTGAGAGTACTACACCCTTAGGACTGCTTTCAGTACCTGAGGTATAAAGTATTAATGCTGGATCATTAGCATTTCTCTTAACTTGAGACGAAAAACATGAAAAAATATAATTAAATAAAGCATAAGAATAAAGTAAATAAAAAATTAACTCTTTAGCTGCTTTAATTTTTAAAAATAAACTAATTTCACTCTTTATATCATCAATATATAAAACCTTTACTTCTTCATTTATTTTTTTGATAGCGTCGTGCATATCAAGTTGCTCTATAAATTTTCTAGATGTTATGATAGTTTTAATTTTAGAAATTTTAAGTGAAGATATAATATTTTTTAATCCTGACGTAAAATTTATTATAGAAACAACTTTATTTAGATACTGTATTGAGAAAAATAATACAGAAGTAACAACAATATTTGGCATCAAAATAGCTACAGTATTCTCTTTTTTGAGTTTTTTTTTATATATAATAGATATTAAAATTGACTTATATATTAAACCTAAATTACTAATTGAATTGCCAAAACTATCTTCAATAATTTTATGCCTATATCCGTAATGCCTTAGGGTAAGACATAAATTATCAAACAGATGCATATTTATAATTTAGTTGGGTTTGGAGTATTTCCGTATATTTTTTTTGGATCAAATTTTTTTTTATCCTCTTTATAAATTAGCTGAATTTTTGATTTTATACTTCCTATGGGAATGCTTCTATAAAAACATGACTTAAATCCAACGTGACAACTTGCTTCTAAGCCAAGTAATTCTACTTTTAGCCAAATTGCATCTTGATCATCGTCAATTCTTATATCAACTACTTTTTGAATTAAACCGCTAGTTGATCCTTTATGCCATATGCACTCTCTGCTTCTACTCCAGTAATACGCTTCCCCTGTTTCTATTGTTAATTTAAGGGCTTCCTCATTTTGATACCCAAGCATCAAAACATCACCAGTTTTTACATCAGTTGTAACTACAGGCATCAAGCCACTTTTATCGAATTTTGGAACTAGCTCATTACCTTCTTCAACCTGCTCTATTGTTCTTCTTTTTTCAAATATTTTTTTCATTTTTTTACTCGCCAGATTGTCTCGCCATCTATATCTTCTAATATTATGTTATTTAAGTCTAGCTGATTTCTAATTTGGTCAGCTTTTTTGAAATCTTTAAATTTTCGAGCTTCATCTCTTTGCTTAATTAAAGATATTATGTCATTTTCGGATATTGTAGGTTTGTTATTTAAAAAAAACCATTCTTCTGATGTCCTATTTAATAATCCTAATAAATTTGCACTTTTCAAAAGTGTTTTAGAACATTTAATTTTTAACAAATTTAAAATTGCTAAAGGCGTATTTAAATCATCTAACAAAGCATTCATAACGTCTTCTGAAACCAAACCGTTATGACTTTTATTGCTTAAATTTTTATATAGCTTATTCAAAATATTTTTTGATTGTTCTAAAAGACTTTTGTTAAAGTTTATTGGTTTTCTGTAATGTGTACTTAATAATGCTAAACGTATTACTTCTCCATCATATTTATCTAGTAAATCTTTAATCATTATAATGTTTCCTATAGATTTTGACATTTTTTCTCCTTCCATATTTACATGTCCATTATGAACCCAATACCTTGCATAGCTTCTACTGTTATGCGCACTACAGCTTTGCGCGATCTCATTTTCATGATGAGGAAAAATTAAGTCTTGACCGCCACCGTGAATATCTATTTCTTCTCCCAAATATGTTGCTACCATAGATGAGCATTCTATATGCCATCCAGGACGACCATAGCCCCAAGGGCTACTCCATCCAGGCTCGCTATTCTTTGAAGGCTTCCAAAGCACAAAATCTCCTGGATATTTTTTATAATTTGCAACTTCTACTCTTGCTCCCGCTAACATTTCATCTTTATTTCTATTAGATAATTTTCCATATGCTTTAAATGATGAGACATTAAATAAAACATGATTATCATTTATGTAAGCATTTTTATTTTCTAAAATTTTTTCAATCATAGATATAATCTGAGGAATATTATCTGTAACTCTAGGTTCAATATTAGGTTTTATTGTGAAAAGATTCTCCATATCCTTATGGTATATATCTGTATATTTTTTAGTTATTGCAGATATTGGTTGATTTAATTTTTTTGCAGTTTCATTAATTTTGTCATCAACATCAGTAATATTTCTTACATAAAGAACTTCTCGGTACATATTCTTTAATATGCGATAAAGTAAATCAAAAACAACAGCTGGCCTTGCATTTCCTATATGCGGGTAACTATATACTGTAGGTCCGCAAACATACATTTTAATCAATTTGGGGTTAATGGGAACAAATAGTTCTTTTTCTTTAGAAAGAGTGTTATATAATTTAAGATTCATAAAATAATATTTCAATAATTAAGAAAAAACTATGAAATCTATATTAATTATAAATGCAACAATCATCAATGAAAACTCTCAGTTAATATCAGATATTTTTATAAAAAATGGAAGAATTAATCAAATTTCGAAAAATTTGTCACATCTTAAAGCTGACGAAGTAATCGATGCAACAAATATGTATCTTATTCCAGGAATGATTGATGACCAAGTTCACTTTAGAGAACCAGGGTTAACTGAAAAAGCAGATATTCGATCAGAGTCTCTTGCTGCAATTATTGGAGGTACAACATCATTTATGGATATGCCAAATAATAATCCTCCTATAATATCAAATGAAGGTTTAGATAAAAAATTTAAATTAGCTGAAAATAGATCTTATGCTAATTACTCTTTTTATTTAGGAGCCACAAATGAAAATATTAAAGAAATAAAGAATATTTCTAAAAGAGCATGTGGAGTTAAAATTTTTATGGGTGCATCTACAGGTAACATGTTAGTAGATAATATAGATTCATTAGAAAAAATATTTATGCTTTCACCTAAATTAATCGCAACACATTGCGAAAGCTCTCCAATAATTGATAATAACTTTAAAAAAGCAAAAGAAAAATATGGCAATAATATACCAATTGAAATGCATGCGGAAATAAGAAGTAGAGAATGTTGCATAGAATCTTCTAGTTTAGCCATTAATCTTGCTAAAAATTATGGCTCTAGATTACATGTATTGCATTTAACAACAAAAGAAGAACTTAAATTTTTTTCTAATAATTACTTAGAAAATAAATATATTACGGGGGAAGTATGCATTCATCATATGCTATATTCGAAAAAAGATTATAAAAGTAAAAAAGGTTTTTTAAAATGTAATCCATCTATAAAAGATGAGAGTGATAGACTTGCCTTAATAGATGCAATAAACAATAATTATATCGATGTAATTGCTACAGATCATGCGCCGCATTTAATTTCAGAAAAAACTTCGAATAAATATGAAGATATACCGGCTGGTCTTCCAGTTATACAGCATGCTTTAAGAACAATAATTGAATTTTACCATGAAAATATATTCACTCTTGAAAAGATTGTTGAAAAAATCTGCCACAACCCAGCCATATGTTACAATTTGAAAGATAGGGGATTTATAAGAGAAGGGTATTGGGCAGATCTAGTTTTACTAGAATTTTCAAAAATTGGAAAAACAGATGAGATGCCAATATACCATAAGTGTGGATGGTCAGCTTTTTCAGACCTAAAATTTAGAACAAAGATAATAACTACAATTGTTTCCGGAAACATTGCATACAAATTGGGTGAGAAAATCTCAAACCAAAGCTTTGGACAGGAATTAGAATTTAATAATTAGAAGTTTTTTTTCATCTATTTATTAAAATTTATACCTCTTAAAATTAGATTACATTTTAATATTTTCTAAAGCTTTCTGATTTTTATCGAGTTCTACTACAATATCACTTTTTAAAGATGATTGACATGCTAAAATATAACCTTGCTTAAGCATATCTCCATCAAGAGTATAAGCAAAATCAGCCAATTCTTTAACTTTTCCTTCTTTAAGAATTGCTCTGCATGTCCCGCAACTTCCGACTTTACAATTACATGGCCAATTTATTCCTGCATTTAACGCAGCTTGAAGCAAATTTATTTTACCATTGACCTCAAAAGTTTCTCCCGTATTTTTTATTGTAACCTTATAAATCTTATTTTTATCACCAAATAATCCAAACATAATAATTCTCCAATATGTTAAAAAAATTTCATAATCTGAGTGTAAAAAAATGCAGAGCACAATGGTAAAGTCAGATTTTTTAATGAACATTGAAATACTAACATTAATATCAAATATGTAAAGATAAATTTATTCAAAATCTATATATTTTATAAATAAGTAAGTTTTTTCTTATATAAATATAATTACTGTATAATAATACATATATAATACTTGACTTTTAAAAATAATAACCATATTCTAATTTAATGAACATTAATCAAAATTACAGAATTGGTTTAACAACTCAAATTACTGGCATTCGACCTGAAACTTTAAGAGCTTGGGAAAGGAGATATAAGGTAGTAAAGCCAATTAGAACCTTAGCTGGAGATAGGCTTTATACTCAAGCTGATATTGATAGGCTTTTATTAATTAAAAAACTTGTTGATAATGGAGATGCAATTAGCACTGTTGCAAATTTGAATGTTGAAAATCTTGAAGA
>CAXNNI010000040.1:0-7005 GCA_964203715.1 Gammaproteobacteria bacterium | reverse complement strand
ATTGCTGAATATGCTTTTAAATTATCACAGAAAAGATCAAAAAGATTATGTTCTGTAGACAAAGCTAATGTTCTCGAAGTTTCACAACTTTGGAGATTAACCGTTAACGAATTGGCAAAAAAATATAAAAATATTACTTTAGATCACTTGTATGTTGATAATGCTGCTATGCAACTGGTCCGAAACCCAAAACAATTTGATGTTATAGTTACTGAAAATTTGTTTGGCGATATATTGTCTGATGTTGCTTCAGTTTTAACAGGCTCTATTGGTATGCTTCCTTCTGCATCTTTAAATGAAAATAATTTTGGTGTATATGAGCCAATTCATGGATCTGCTCCAGATATTGCGCTGCAAAATATTGCAAACCCTATTGCTACAATTTTATCAGTCGCAATGCTTTTTCAGTATACATATCATAGGGAGGACATATATAAACATATATTAAATGCTGTAAAAGCAACTTTAAGAGACAATATGGTGACAAAAGATTTATCAAACAATAGAGAATACATTTCTACAAGTGAAATGGGTGATTATATAATTAAAAATATAAAAGGTATTTGGAATGAGCAAAAAATATAATATTGCAATTGTTGGTGCAACTGGTGCTGTTGGCCAAATGATGGTTAAAATATTGATTGATAGAAATTTTCCCATAGCCAATTTATACTTAGTAGCAAGTAAAAAATCAGATGGAAAAAAAATTACTATCCATGCCAAAGAATTTACAGTAAAGGCAATTGATAATTTTGATTTTAGTAATATTGATATTGCGTTATTTTCTGCAGGTAGTGATGTTTCAGAAAAGTATGCGCCAGTTGCTGCAAAAAACAATGCAGTTGTAATTGATAATACATCTTTTTTTAGATACCAGAATAATATTCCATTAATAGTGCCAGAGGTTAATAGCGAAAAAATAATTCAATATAAAGAAACTGGTATTATAGCAAATCCAAATTGCTCAACTATCCAAATGGTTGTTGCATTAAAGCCTATACATAACGTTTGTAAAATAAAAAGAATAAATGTTTGTACATATCAGGCTGTTTCTGGCACAGGCCTCAAAGCTGTGAGAGAACTTGATGAACAGGTTCGTGCATATGTTAATAATGAGAAGTTGATTCAAAATATTTACCCAAAACAAATAGCCTTTAATGTTATTCCTCAAATTGATAAGTTTATGGAAAACGGTTATACAAAAGAAGAAATGAAAATGGTATGGGAAACAAAAAAAATATTAGATCAAAATATTGAAGTAAATCCTACAACTGTCAGAGTGCCAGTATTTTATGGTCATTCAGAAGCTATTCATTTTGAATTAGAAAAAAAAATATCTGCTACACAAGTTAAGACTATTTTAGGTAAAAAAAATAGTGGTGTTATTTTGATTGATGAGCATAAAGATGGGGGTTATCCTTGTGCGGCAAATGAGTGCGAAGATAGTAATGAGGTTTTCGTAGGAAGAGTTAGAGAAGATATTTCAACAGAATATGGAATTAATATGTGGGTTGTAAGTAATAATATTAGAAAAGGTGCTGCATACAACAGTGTTCAAATTGCAGAATTGTTAATAAAAGATTATATATAATAAAGTTGGGATGAGATTATTACTATCCATAGAGTATGATGGCGGCAGTTATTGCGGATGGCAGAAGCAAAATAATGTAAAAACTATTCAGGGAAAAATTCAAGAATCAATTTTTAAATTCTCGCAAGAGAAAGTTATCATTTATGGAGCCGGGAGAACAGATTCAGGGGTCCATGCAACTGGTCAAATTGCACATTTTGATACATCAATTAATAGACAAGAAGACAAATGGATTTTGGGTTTAAATTCTTTATTGCCTGAAGATATAAAGATTAATTATGTAAAATATATGGATGATAGTTTTCATGCTAGATTTTCAGCATTGAGCAGAACATACAGATATATTATTTATAATAATAGAATAAAGCCATGTTTACTTAGAAATAAGGTTTGTTGGTATTATTTAAATAACTTAGATGAGAATAGAATGCTAACTTCAGCAAATTTACTTATTGGAGAAAAAGATTTTTCTTGTTTTAGGTCATCAAATTGCCAATCAAATTCCCCTATAAGAAAGATACATGATATAATAATTAACAGAAAAGATGATTATTTATATATTGATATACGCGCAAATTCTTTTTTATATAATATGGTTAGAAATATAGTAGGGTCTTTAGTTTTAATAGGTTCAGGAGAAAAAGATATTTTTTGGCTTGAGAATCTTATTTCTTCAAAAAATCGAGATAATGCGGGAAAGCAATTCCCCGCGAAGGGATTATACTTAGTAAATATTGAATATGATTTAAAATTTAACATAGAAAAAAAAATATATTTTCCTCAATATCATTAATATAAATTGTGAAAAAAGTTAAAATTAAAATTTGTGGAATTCAAGATCAATTCACTGCTAAAGAGTCTGAACAGTTTGGTGCAGATGCTATCGGAATAGTTTTTTGTAAAAAAAGCAAAAGATACGTTAGTAGTGAGCAAGCAAAAAAAATTACATACAATCTTAATCCATTTACTTCTATTGTAGCATTATTTTCTAATGACTCTGATAGTCATATAAATTCTGTTTTAAAAAAAATTAAAGTTAATTTAATACAGTTTCATGGAGATGAGTCTGATAAGGATTGCGCAAAATATGGCGTGCCATATATTAAGGGTATTTCAGAAAAAACTAATGGTTTTAGTAATATAGATATAAAATATCCAAATGCAAAAGGCTTTGTTATTGATAGTCATCAAGAAGATGGAATTGGGGGAACTGGTAAAACTTTTGACTGGTCAAAAACAGTTTTTGAAACAAATAAAGCTATTATAATAGCTGGAGGATTAAATTGTGATAATGTACAGGATGCAATTAAAATTTTTATGCCTTACGGTGTTGATGTGAGTAGTGGAGTTGAGTCTTCTAATGGAAAGAAAGACATTAAATTAATAAAAAAATTTATAGATAAAGTAAAAAATGAATACTAATCAAAAACAAAAATTAAAAGATTTTGATTTAAAAAAATATAAGTATCCAGATATTAGAGGTCACTTTGGTATATATGGAGGAACATTTGTTGCCGAGACATTAATAGAGCCACTAGAAAATTTAAAAAATACATACTATAAATTAAAAAGTGACCCAGAATTTCTAAAAGAATTATATTTTGAGTATAAAGATTATGTTGGCAGACCAACCCCAATGTATTTTGCTCAAAGACTATCAAGTAAAATTGGTGGAGCAAATATATATCTAAAAAGAGAAGATTTATGTCATACGGGTGCACACAAAATTAATAATACAGTTGGTCAAGCAATACTCGCAAAAAAAATGGGTAAAACTAGAATTATTGCAGAGACAGGAGCTGGACAACATGGCGTTGCATCAGCAACTGTTGCCGCAAGACTAGGAATGGAATGTATCGTTTATATGGGTGAACAAGATATATATCGACAGTCACAAAATGTTTACAAAATGAAGTTACTTGGGGCAAAAGTAATTCCAGTAACATCAGGATCAAGAACATTAAAAGATGCTCTTAATGAGGCTCTTAGAGACTGGGTAACAAACGTTGATAATACTTTTTATATAATAGGTACTGTTGCTGGACCATCACCATATCCAGAGTTAGTTAGAGATTTTCAAGGAGTAATTGGTAGAGAAGTTATGCAGCAAATGCATGACATAGATAAAAAAGTTGATGCGCTGGTTGCGTGTGTAGGAGGAGGCTCAAATGCTATAGGCCTTTTTTATCCATTCATTGACACTGATTCTAAAATGTATGGCATAGAAGCAGCTGGTGAAGGCTTAGAAACAAAAAAACATTCGGCGCCACTTAATAAAGGTAAAATAGGTGTATTACATGGTAATAGAACATATTTATTGGAAGATGAAAATGGGCAAATTTTAGAAACACACAGTATATCTGCTGGTTTAGATTACCCAGGTGTTGGCCCTGAACATGCATTATTAAAAGACTTGGGAAGAGTAGAGTATAAATCGGCAACTGACAATGAGGCATTAGCTGCTTTTCATGAGTTATCAAGAGTAGAAGGAATAATTCCCGCATTAGAAACAAGTCATGCAGTTGCATATGCCATAAAATTAGCTGCGATAATGAAAAAAAGTGAAAATATTGTTATAAATTTATCAGGAAGAGGAGATAAAGATTTAAATACAGTAGCTAGGATTGAAGGAATAGAAATTTGACCAGAATTTATAAAAAATTTGAAAATTTAAAAAGTTATAGTAAAACTTGTTTAATATCTTATATAACAGCAGGTGACCCTTGCTTATCAGACACATTAACTATTATGAATACACTTGTTGATTCTGGAACGGATATTATCGAGCTCGGTATTCCATTTTCAGACCCTATGGCAGATGGTCCAATAATTCAAAGAGCTTGTGAAAGAGCTATAAAACAAAATGTGTCATGTAAAGATATTTTTAATTTAGTGAAAGTTTTTCGTAAGGAAAATAATGATATACCTATTATTTTAATGGGGTATTTAAATCCTATAGAAATAATGGGTTATGAATTATTTGCAAAATCTGCAAGTGAAGCTGGTGTAGATGCAATATTAGTTGTAGATCTTCCACATGAAGAAGCTGAAGAAATTATAGGTATTTTTAAAAAATTTAAATTAGAAAGTATCTTTTTAGTTTCACCAAATACTAAAATTGACAGAATTAAAAAAATATTAAAATATGCTTCTGGTTTTTTATATTACGTGTCTCTCAAGGGTGTGACGGGAGCTACTTCATTAAATATTGATGAAACTTTAAAACAACTGAAGTTTATAAAAGATTCTGTAAATTTGCCATTAGCAGTTGGGTTTGGAATAAAAGATGCTGAAACAGCAAAGTTATTATCTATAAGCGCAGATGCTGTTGTTATTGGTAGTGCTATTGTGAAGATTATTGAAAAGCACTCTAATACTGATAAAGAAAAAACATATAATGACATTAAGAATTTAATTCACCCAATAAGAAAAGCTTTAGATGAAAACTTGATTATAGGTGATAACTTATGACTTGGTTTAAAAAATTATTTCCATCTAAAATTAGAGTAGAAGAAAATAAAAGAAAAAAAGTAATACCAGAAGGAGTGTGGGTTAAGTGCCCTAATTGCCAAACTATTTTATACATACAAGATATTGTTAGTAAGCAATATGTTTGCACTAATTGTAATCATCATTTAAGAATTAGCGCAAGAGATAGGATAGATTTTTTTTTAGATAAAGAAGATAGAAAAGAATTATTTTTAAAGTTGTCTCCAAAAGATTTTTTAAATTTTAAAGATACCAAGAGATATAGGGATAGAATTTTAGATGCTCAAAAATTAACAGAAGAAAAAGATGCATTAGTTGTAATGGAGGGAAAAATTAACGGGATTAAAATTATTGTGGCTGCATTTGAATTTTCATTTATGGGTGGTTCAATGGGATCAGTAGTTGGTGAAAAATTTTCTAGAGCTACAAAAGAGTGTATTAAAAAAAATATTCCATTAGTTTGTTTCTCATCTAGTGGAGGAGCAAGAATGCAAGAGTCATTAGTTTCATTATTTCAAATGTCTAAAACTGCTAGTGCAATAGCTGCTATGAGAAGTAAATCTGTTCCTTTTATCTCAGTTTTAACAGACCCAACTATGGGGGGAGTTTCGGCAAGCCTAGCAATGCTGGGTGATATAAATATTGCCGAACCAAATGCTCTGATAGGTTTTGCAGGACCTAGAGTTATAGAGCAAACTGTTAGAGAAAAATTGCCTGATGGATTTCAAAGAAGTGAATTTCTTTTAGAACATGGAGCAATAGATATGATAATAGATAGGAGTGTTATGAAACTTAAAATAACAAACATTGTAAAAATATTATCAAGTAACCTCGCTAAAAATGAAAAGTTTTTAACAATTTAACCCAAAGAATTAAGATTTGAAAAATTTTACTTTAGATGAGTGGATTACATGGCAATGTAAATTGCATTATACAAATATGGATTTTAATCTTAGCAGAATCAAAATTATTGCAGAAAAACTAAATCTATATAAAACAGAATCGAAAATTTTTACTATAGCGGGTACAAATGGAAAAGGTTCAACTGTCGCTATTCTTGAATCTATACTAGTTGAGAATGGGTATAAAGTTGGCGCATATACTTCGCCTCATCTGTCATCTTTTACTGAAAGAATTAGAATTAATAAATTTAATGTGGATTCTAAAGAAATATGTCAAGCTTTTGAAATTATAGAGAAGAATAGAGGCGAAATAACATTAACATTTTTTGAATTTAGTACGCTAGCTACTCTTGTGATATTTAAAAATAAAAATTTAGACATAATAATACTTGAAGTTGGATTAGGAGGAAGGCTAGATGCTGTAAATATAATAGATCCTGATGTGTCTATTATTACTAATATAGGATTCGATCATACTGAAATTCTTGGAGATACTTTAGAAAAAATTGCATATGAGAAGTCAGGTATAATGAGAAAAAATAAGCCAACAATAGTTGGATTTGAAAATGTACAAAAATCAATTTTTGAATATGCTAAATCAGTAGGATCGACTTTAAATATTATAAATAATGATTTTTTTTTCAATGTGATTTCTGAAGAAAAATGGTTTTTTTCAAATAAAAATGGAATACAAATAGAATGTGTTCATCCTGGAATTAAAGGAATAATGCAAATTAATAATGCTGCTACTGCAATTCAAGCTGCTTATGGGTGTGAAGGAATTCAGCTAAATGAAAATGCAATAAATAAAGGTTTAAAAAGTGCTAAAATATTAGGAAGATTTCATGTTTTAAATACAAGTCCAAAAGTTATTTTAGATATAGCCCATAACGAGCAAAGTATAAATGTGCTTTTAAGTAATTTAAAAAAGTATTATTCAAGTTATAAATATCATAGTGTTTTCAGCGTACTTAAAGATAAAAACATTGATGCAATGCTAGATTTATTAAAAGATGTATTTTC
>CAXNNI010000039.1:0-7026 GCA_964203715.1 Gammaproteobacteria bacterium | reverse complement strand
ATTTAATAGATTCTTTTCCCTTAGCTTTTAAAATTCCTATTTCTTTAGACATGATATTTTTTTTATTTTTCAAATCTTCTGTTTCAGAAATTATTTTTCTTCTTTCACAATCAATTTTCAAAAACTTCTCTTTGTCAAAGATAAAATTTTTTTTTCTCAAATTTTCACATATCTTATCAAGATCATTTTTTAATATTTTTGGATCAAGCACATTATGCTCCTTTATAATTATTAAATAATTAAACGATATTGATAGAATAATTGACACTAAGCAATAAATCACTAACTTTATACACTTTTTGATAAGAAATAAAAATCCATAATCAAAAGAAAAAGTTGAAAATGCTATGAAGTCTGATATAAACCTACAGTAATAAAAGTATTAAAACTATATATGCCCTAAACTAAAAAAACCCTCATACATTTAAAAAACCCAAGAGGTACAATAAAATATATAAAATTTTATAAGCGCCATATATTAATCAGGATTCCATATACCAAAAGAATCCTGTGCTTTAATATTTTCTTCAGTACCTTTAGAACTTGATAAATCATCAACAACATATCTAATAAAAGAAGATAATTCATTAATTACATCCTCTTTCTGTTCAACACTTAGATTCTCTTTAGAAACCAAAAAGCCTATAATAGCTGCCATATACTGACTAGCTACTAATTGATCAGAAGTTGAAGAATCGTATTCGTTGAGAACTTTCAAAATATTGTTAATAATTTCTGTAGATAAGTTTAGCTCAGCCATAAATTCTCCGTTATTTATTTATCAACTATTACATCAAAATTTTTTGGGATTTTAATTTTAAATAATGAATCTAAAATTGCTACGTTCATTTTAAAATTATCAAAGTCCATAATAACATTTTGATCAAAATCATTTTTAAAGGTAATTTTTTTAATTTTATTATTATTTATTAATAACATAAAAATTTTAATATCCAAATCATTTATTTTATTTAAAGAAGTAAATTTTATATAGATATCTGATCCATTTTTATTAATAGATAAATTAAACTTACTTTTAACAAATTCTTCTTTTGTTAAAATATCTACAATATTAATATGTTGTATACTATCTAAACTTTGAATAATAACTTGTTGAAGTTCCTCATCAAAAGTAGTAATAAATTTTCCATCAGATACAAACTTGATCTTGTTTGGCTTAATATACTCCAAGATATATTTTGAATTTTTTTTATATATTATTTTTCCAGCGCTATCTTCTTCGAGAGAACCGTTTTCATTGTATGTATATTGACGAAATGAAGCTGAAAAAGATTTCATTTGACTTATATAATTATAATAATCAAAACTTTCTGATGCTTCTAAATTTTCGTATAGATACAATAATCCAAAAAATGAAAAAAAAAATAACTTATAAAATATATTAATTGCTTTTAATGACATTTCTTGTTCCATTTTTTTGAATTTCTGAAACGATGTTCATTTCTTCCATTTTTTCAATCATTTTTGCAGCCCTATTATAGCCAATTTTTAATCTTCTTTGTAAATATGATATTGATGCTTTATCGCTTTCAATTACTATTTGAACTGCTTGTTTATATAGTTCATCGTCATTTTCAGTATCGTCATTATATATCGATTTTAAATCCTTTAAATTATTTTCTAGTACTTCATCTAAATATTTATTTTCTGCATTTTGTTTTAAATAGCTAATTACATCTTTAACTTCCTTATCTGAAATAAACGCGCCATGAATTCTTTCTGGTATCATTTTTCCACTCTCAAGAAAAAGCATATCTCCATTTCCAAGAAGATTTTCAGCTCCTGATTGATCTAATATTACTCTTGAATCAGTTTTGGATGAAACCTGAAAAGCTATTCTGGATGGTATATTTGCTTTTATTAAGCCAGTAATAACATCAACGGATGGTCTTTGTGTAGCTAGAATCAAGTGTATTCCTGCTGCTCTAGCCTTTTGAGAGAGCCTAGCAATCAATTCTTCTATTCTTTTACCTACAACGAAAAATAAATCTGCGAATTCATCTACAATTACTACTATTTTTGGAAGATATTCTTCATCTGTAAGTTTCTCATTTTCAATTTTAATATTATACCCATCAATATTCCTTACGCTGTACTTTGCTAATAACTTGTATCTTCTTTCCATTTCTTTAACACACCAGGTTAAGGCATTTGCAGCTAAATTCATATCTGTTACAACAGGTGTTAGTAAGTGTGGAATACCATCATATATTCCTAATTCAAGCATTTTTGGATCAATCATTATCATTCTTACGTCTTCTGGACTAGATTTATAGATTAAACTTAAAATCATTGCATTAATTGCAACAGATTTTCCAGCTCCCGTTGTTCCAGCTACTAAAAGATGAGGCATCTTAGCTAAATCTGCCATAACAGGTAATCCTGATATATCTTTACCTAAACCCAAAGTAAGTTTAGAAGAAAATTTTTCGAAAGATACTGACTTTAAAATTTCAGAAAGTCTAACAATTTGTTTATTTTGATTAGGAATTTCTATGCCAATTACATTTTTTCCAGGAATAACTTCTACAACTCTAACGTTTGTTACAGATAATGCGCGAGCTAGATCCTTTGACAAGTTAGTTATTTTTCCTGCTTTTACTCCAGCTTCTGGCTCCAGCTCAAAGCGCGAAATAATTGGCCCCTGGTGAACTGCGACAACAAATGCTTTGACTCCATAGTCTGCAAGTTTCAACTCAAGAAGTCTTGATAAATTTTTCAAAGCTTCATCAGAATAAGATGGAATAGAAACTTGAGGATCTAATAGCAAACTTAAAGGAGGAATTTTAGAAGAAGTTTTATTTTCAAATAAAAACATTTGCTTTTCTGCTTTTATCCGTTCAGAAAATTCTAATATTTTAACTTCTGGTTCAATTTTTATATCATCAATTCTTTTTAATTTCTCAATTTTTTTTCTAAATTCTATATCTTCTCTTATTTCAATTTTTTCTTTATTTTTAATAAAAAAAATAAAAAATTTTTTAATATAAGATGCTATTTTAGAAAAAAGATATGAAACTAAAAATCCAATCAGCTCAGCTATGATAACCCATGATAGTTTAAGCCATAAAGTAATTCCTATAATAAGAAAAGTGAATAATAATATTGTTGATCCAGATATACCAAAAGAAGAAATGAATATTGATGCAATAAAATCACCTAGTAATCCACCAGCACCAACTTCTAAGTTCTTATAACTATAATGCATACACAAAAGAGCACAAATAGAAACAATAAATAAAGTATAACCAATGTATCTTGATGTATTTTGTAAATATTTTTTTACATAACTTTTTCTGTAAACTTGTACTGAATAAAATAAAATTATTATAGGTAGTAAAAATGAAGCGTAACCAAATATAAAATATAAAGTTTCACTCAAATAAGATCCAAATACTCCACCTAGATTTTGAACTTCTTCTGAAGATGCATTAATCCAACTTTTATCAGTTTTATGATAAGTTGTTAATGCCAAATATGTATATAAAGATATAGAAAATGAAAATATTAGTAATGCTTCTCTAAGTGCTTGAGATATTATATTTGTATTAGGAATAATATTTAAATTTTTCTTAATTTTATTTTTCAACTTTCTATCCTAATTATAAAACTATCAATAACAAAACTTATTAAAAAATATTAAATAGATTTTTAGTCTTTCATTTACTTCTTTATTATACTATATTTAGTTAAAATATTAACTTAATAGATTTGATCATAGCTCATAAAAATACTATAAAGGGAAGTAAATTGAAAAAAAGTAATCACTCAAAACTTATTATTTTAGGATCAGGACCATCTGGCTATACAGCTGCTGTCTATGCTGCAAGAGCGAACCTTAATCCAATGTTAATTACTGGCTTAAGCAAGGGGGGCCAGTTAATGACCACCACAGATGTAGAGAACTGGCCTGGTGACTATGATGGACTTCAAGGTCCAGATTTAATGGATAGAATGGAAAGACATGCACTTAAATACAATGTAAATATTATTTTTGATCATATAAGAGAAGTTAATTTTAAAGTTAGACCATTTATTCTTACTGGGGATAATACAGAATATTCTGCTGATGCAGTTATAATATCAACAGGAGCAAGTGCTATATACTTAGGCTTAGAAAGTGAAAAAAAATATTTAGGAAGGGGCGTTTCTGCATGCGCAACTTGCGATGGTTTTTTTTATAAAGATAAAAATGTATGCGTAATTGGAGGAGGAAATACTGCTGTTGAAGAAGCATTGTATTTATCAAATATTGCATCTTCTGTAATTTTAGTTCATAGAAGAGATAGCTTAAGAGCTGAAAAAATATTACAAGAAAAACTCTTTAAAAAACAAAATATTAAAATTTTATGGAATTCAGAATTAATAGAAATTAAAGGTGATAATATGGTTATAAATTCTGCATTAATAAAATCAAATATAGATAAAAGTGAACAACTTTTAAATTTAGATGGAATATTTATAGCAATTGGACATAAACCAAATACAGATATATTTAAAAAACAACTAAATATGGACGAAGGATATATCATTACAAAAAATAGTTCTGAATTCGCTACACAGACTAGTGTACCCGGTATATTTGCAGCTGGCGATGTAACAGATAAAGTTTATAGACAAGCAATTACATCTGCAGGTTCAGGCTGTATGGCTGCATTAGATGCTGAAAAATTTATTGATTCTTTGAAATAAATTTTATTTTACACAATCTATATTTAGATTATCATATACAGCATTAGGAATTACATATGCGTAATTTCTATTATTAGTGTTTTCCATATATATAAACTCATCCTTCTTCCAGATACTAAAAGATTCAACTTTTCCTTTAAACTGCAATTTAATACTTATTGATACATCTGCATTATTAGTCATACTTCTGGATTGACTTGCTGTTACCTTTACAATGTCTATCGGATATAAATCGATAAAAGAATTTCTAATAGTTGAATATTTTTGATTAAATATCGTAGACTCATGCTTAATCCTGCATATATTTTTTCCTTTTCTAGATATTTCAATATCAAGCTTATCACCATCTAATAATGGTATAATAGGTTTGGTTTTATCAATCCATATTTTTGTCGAAGGTTCTAATAAGTCTTGATAATAGCTAATTTTATATATCTTATTGTTATACAGGACATATATTTCATTATATTGATTAATATTACCAAGCCGTAACTTTTTAGTTTCATTTAAAATAATTGATTTACTTTTATCTTTAAAATCAAAACCAAGTCTTTTAAGATTATCATCAGTATTTTCGTAAATATCTTCAATATTACTATTTAAAATTTTCTTTAAGATTTCTATTTTTTTATTGTCAGCGCAATAACTAATAGATATTATTTCATAACACAAAGTATTTTTACGTATTTTGATTTTATTATCTCCATTTATAACTTCAAATGTCAACAAAGACTCAGTTAGCCCAATTGCTTGATTGAGACTAGGATAAACTTCTTTTTCTCTAAAAGAATTTTTAGTTAAAAATATATTAGCAGCCAAAAGAAAAACTAGAGCAAATATAATAACTATTATTTTTTTCATTAATTTTTTATTTTTTTTTATACATTGAAAAAATTATTAAAAATATAGTCAAAAATATAGGCATAAGAAAAATATTAATAAATTTCAGCAACGAACCCAAAGCATCAATATCTTTGTTTAAATTTCTTCTGATATCTCTTAACTCTTTTCTAACTTTTAATAAATCTTGCTGAAATTGACCGTATTTTAAATTATTTTGATCAACAATTTCACTATCTCCATCTTGCAATAGCTCTAACTTCTTCTGCAATCTTGATTCTTCACTGTTAAATTTTTTTTCTGCAGCATGCTTTAAATCTTCTACAATAATAAAAGGTCTTGAGAAAGACTCTCTGCTCGTAATTCTAGCTAATGTATTTCCTCCTGATAAATAGTATAAAGAATTAACAATAAAATCTCCATTGCTTGCCCAAGGTACTAATGCCTGTTCCCCATAAAAATCTTGAACACTAACCCATAAATAATTTGCAGCAATATCAGCGTCAGCAACAACTATGGCTTGTTTACCTTCATTTTCAACTAAAGCTGCTAATATTTCAGTTTCAGCTGTAGCCTTATAATTATCTAAAAGAATTGTAGGATCAGGCAAATATCTAAATATATTTTTTTCCACTATCGAAGAATCATCACTAGAACTAATTAATATTGTAAATTCATTATCTTTATCTTGGTTAACAACAGAACCCGAAAAAGCAGATGTTAAAGAATTTAATTTATTAACTATATTTAAGCTTTTATTAAATGAATTTTTTGGAAAACTTAAAATTGCTGCATGCTTAATTGGTCTATCAGAATTTTCTGATGTAACAGGTACAGCATATTTCCTATCTAAAAGCACTTTTGATGAGTTAATAGTTACACCAATTTTATCTAAAAGTTCTTTAAAATCTGAGGATTGAATGCCACCACCTTCTGGAGGAAGACTTGGATCCTGAAATTCAGGGTCGGCCTCAGAATAAACATCATATAAAATTAAAAATTTACCTTTATTATCATAAAAATTAATCACCTTATTTTTATCTTCTTCAGTAATTTTTTTTGGGTGAACTAAAAATAAAACATCAAAATTATCATAACTTTTAGTATTTTCTTTTATTAATTCAACATCAAAAAGTACTTTAAGCTTTTGAATAATTGCCCATTCCGGTGTAGGCTGGTTTGCTGCAAAATTATATCCACCAAACATTTGTAACGACGTTATTACTCCAACTTTAGGTTTTCTGATTTTCAAAAGACTATATAAAACTTTAGTTATCTCATACTCAATAACTGCTTCTTTACCAGGATCGAAAAACTTTATTACTTTGTAACTATCATATCTATTTGTAGCAACTAAGCCAAAAAAAATATTTTCCCCTTTAGTTTTCGACGGAACTCCTTGTAAGCCATATTTCATTGCGTCGTCTTCATCGCTTGAGAATGGTAATGGATCTATTATATTTAACTTAATTT
>CAXNNI010000038.1:0-7057 GCA_964203715.1 Gammaproteobacteria bacterium | reverse complement strand
TTGACAACTTTATTCCCTCTTCATATAATAAAATAGAATTTTCAATCGCAATATCAGTAGAATTAAGTTTAGAAATAATTAATCCGAGATCTTTAATTATGGTTTCATAAGTTTTTTTACTTTCTTTTTTCATAAACTCAATCAAAAATTATATTATTTTTATTATTATATATTAAAAAAGATCTTTGTTTTGCTCTTGCTATCATTGTTACATTAAGATCTTTTGCGAGTTCTATTGCCATATTTGTAACCCCTGATCTTGATATAATAATAGGAATTCCCATATTTTTAACTTTCATAATAATTTCTGATGTTAGTCTTCCGGTTGTGTAAAAAATAATATTTTCACCAATTATATTATTTAGCGACATTATTCCTGACAACGTATCTGCAGCATTATGCCTACCTACGTCCTCAACAAATTCAATTACTTTTTCTTTATTGCAAAGAGCACAGCCGTGGACAGCTCCAGCTTCTTTATATATCTCATTATATTTTGTAATTTTTGCTAATAAATCAAATATTTCAGTTTTTTTTACTTTTATATTGGGCAATGTATTTTCATAAAGTTCTACTAGTGAACTTCCAAACATGGTACCTTGGCCACAACCAGTAGTAATTGTTTTTTTATTTAATTTATCTAAAATTAATTTTGTATCTTTGTGTTTTGTAATAACATTTGATAATCCAATATCCCATCGAACATCAATGCTTATAATATCGTCAAGATTGTTTATTATTCTTTGATTTATTAAGTAGCCAAGGGTTAGCATTTCTGGTTTTGTCCCCAAGGTCATTAGTGTGATAATTTCTAAATCGTTAATTTTTATAGTTAATGGAAGCTCTCCTGCTACTGTGGAGTTTAATTCTTCATTTAAATGATTATAAACTAAAATATTACTAGTAGGAGATAAACCATTATCAGATATTTTCATTTTTTATCTCAATTTGAGTAGTTTTTACAGTATTATCATGATTTTCTAAAATTTTAAAGATATGACCTTGAATAGTTATAGTATCATTCACTTTAGGAATATTTTCTGTGTGCTCTAATATAAAACCATTTATAGTTTTTGCTTCTTCACTAATTAAATTAATTTTTAAAGCTTGATTTATTTCTCTTATGTGTAATCCTCCATCAACAATGAATATATTTTTATCTTTAGTAGAAATAATTTCTTCGATAAGGTTTGGGTTGCTAGTAAAATCGCCAACAATTTCTTCAAGAATATCTTCTAATGTAACTAAGCCCTGTATTTCTCCATATTCGTCAATAATAAATCCAATTCTTTTTTTTTCTTTTTTAAAATCTAATAGTTGCTTATACAAATTAGTGCCAGATACTATAAAATGTGGCTCTCTTATCAGTTTATATATCTCGTTTTTGTTAAAATACTTATTAGATAGAAATGGGGCAATATTTTTTATGTGTATTAAGCCTAATAAGTTTTCCAAATCATTATTATAAACTGGTATTCGAGTGTATGGAGTATTTTTAAAATTATCAATAATTACTTCAATATCGTCACTAATATCAATACCAAAAATATCACTTCTTGGAATCATGATATCTTCAACTGTAGATTTTTCTAGATCAATTATACTCTCAAGCATTTCCATGTGTGGTTTTTGAACAATCAAAGATGATTCTTTTAAAACAGTTTTTAATTCATCTATCGAAAGTGAGGTTTTAAGTTTGGTATTTTTTAAACCTATGATTCTTATAAAGCTATTTGAGACAATATTTATTATAAAAACTAAAGGATATAATATTATTAAAATAGGTTTATATATGAGTGCAGAGAAATAGCCTATTTTTTCAGAATAAATTGCACCAATAGTTTTTGGAGTAAGCTCTGCAAAAATTAGAATAAGTACTGTTAAGAGCGCTGTAGAAATAGCTAAACCTATATTCCCATATACTCTTAAAGCAATAAGTGTTGCAATTTGTATAATAATAATATTTATTAAATTGTTTCCTAGCAAGATTACACCTATAATTTTAGAAGGATTTTCTAGAAGTTTTTTTGCAGCTATAGCGCCTTTGTTATTAAGCTTAGCTTGATGCCTCATTTTATATTTATTTATAGACATTAAAGCTGTTTCTGACCCTGAGAAAAATGCAGACAGAAGAAATAAAATTATAAGAATTATAATTAGAATCTCAGTAGTTATATTATCCAAAGTTTTGTCCTATTAATTTATTTATAAAATTATTTCTAATACAGTCTTTGTTCCAAAGTATGATAAAAATAAAATAAAAAAACATATTAATGTTATATTTGCTGCTTTTCCTCCCCGCCAACCGTATTTTTTCTTTGTATATATAAGAAAAATAAAAATTATCCAAGCTAATATAGATAGAATTGTTTTATGAGCAAGATGTTGTGAAAAAATATCTTCTAAAAAAATAAAACCAGATAATAAACTTAAAGACAAAAATAGCACACCTAGCGCTAGCATCCTAAATAATAACTTATCCATAGCATCAAGGGAAGGTAAAGAGCTGATAAGTCCTATTGGTTTATTAAGTTTTAGTTTTTTTTCCTGTACTTTTAATATTAATGACTGAGCTGCAGATAAACATAAAATGCTATAGCTAATTAAAGATAATATTACATGTATAAACAAAAAATTATTAAATCTTACACTTACTGGGTTATCTTTAAAATCAAATAAAAATATTAAAGAAATTATTGGAAGAACTACCAATCCTAAAAATTTTGTATTGCTAAAAATAGATGAAAAATATAAAAACAATGAAATTATAAAGGCAACAGTTAACAAAGCATAGTAAAGGGATAAATTAATATTAAACTTTTCTTGAAAGATTGGATTTAGCATATATGCATGCATGATGATAGCTAGAAGCCAAAATATCCATATTAGTATTTTAAGAGTAGTATTTTTTTTATATGCTAAGAATGACCATATTAATAAAAAAGTCAGTATATACAAGGAAAAATTTATGTAATTTAATATACTACTCATCAAAAAAATTTAACTTAGTCATAATGTTATAAAAATATAATATATAGTA
Source organism: Gammaproteobacteria bacterium (assembly GCA_964203715.1). Classification (GTDB taxonomy): domain Bacteria; phylum Pseudomonadota; class Gammaproteobacteria; order Poriferisulfidales. The sequence goes on along the minus strand of CAXNNI010000038.1, from coordinate 4,017 downwards.
ACTATATTATACATTTAAATGCAATATATGCATTATTCAAAAATATCGTATAAAATGAATAATTACTTTATATTAAGTTATATGTTTTTAAAATACTCAAAATATTATAGATGAAAATAAAAATTATTTTTTTAGTTCTTTTGTTTTTTTTACCATTATTAAATCAAGCTAGCAATCTTAATGAGGAAAAAACAAAATATTTAGAAGCTATAAAATTTTATCAGGGAAGTGATTATGAAAATTTTAAAAAAATTAAAAAAGATTTAATAAATTATCCTTTGTATGCAGAGTTAGAGTACAAAGAATTATTTTTAGATAAAAATATTAATGAGAATGATGTAATAAAATTTATTAAAAAGTACGAAAAGAGCTATTTATCAGAAAAAGCATATGTAAATCTTGTATATCATTTATCAAAAAGTCTAAAATTTGAACAACTAATTTTTATTTATAATAAGAAAAAAAATATTATTGATTTAGATTGTTTGTATATTAGGGCGAAAATTAAGAAAAAATATGATATAGATTTTAACAAAGAGATTAAACCAATTTGGCTAAGTGGAAAACCTCAACCAATAACTTGTGAGTTTGTTTTTAACTGGTCTTATAAGAATAAAAAATTAGTTGATGAATTAGTATGGCAAAGAATAGAAATGGCGCTTAATTTAAATAATTATTCTTTAGCAGGACAGTTAATAAATTTCTTATCGAATAAAAATAAAATATGGGCAGAAGAATTATTAAAAGTTTACAAATATCCTGAAGAATATATTTTATCTGATATATTTTTAGAAAAAAATAATTATATTGAAACTATCTTTAGTTATGGGTTAAATAAAATTGCAGAAAAAAGTTATATTTCTGCTAAAGATTATTTATCTAAAGTTAAATATAAATACGGTTTATCAAATAATTTTTATAATAAGAAATTATTAGAAATATATATTATTGGTATGAAGTCTAATCAAAAGTATATTTTTTCTAATAACGAGATTTTTTTACTTAAAGATTTTAATTTATATTTTCAAAAATCAGATAATTTTTATGATAAGGCAACAAAAAATAATTTAGATTTTCTTTTAGCTTTTGCGAATTACTCAATTTTTAATTCTGATTGGAATAGACTATTAGATGCAATAAATAGTATGCAGAATCAAGTTGCCCAAGAAGAAAAATGGATTTACTGGAAAGGTAAAGCTTTATATAAGCTTAAGAATAATGAATATAAATTGATATTAGATAGTTTAAGTAAAAGTAGATCCTATTATGGGTTTTTAGCTTCTATTATTTTAGAAAGACCTATAAGTATTAACAATTTTGAACTTTATGCTAGCGAAAATGACTTAAAAAAATTAGAGGCTACCTATGAAGTTAAAAGAATAAAAGAGCTATACTTAGTTGGGAATGAAAATGACGCAATAAAAGAAGTGAAATATTTTTTTCAAAATTCAAATTTAAATAATTTAAATAACTTAAATATTTTATTTAAAAAGTGGGGATGGAGTAAAGGAGCTATTATTGGATATTCGAGTACAAAGTATTATGATGATTTAAAAATAAGATTTCCTGTGTCGTACGAAAAATATTTCGATAGGTATTCTGATTCAAATATTCAAAAAAGTCTTTTACTTGGTATCGCAAGAAAAGAAAGTATATTTAATGCTTTTGAGAAGTCACCTAAAGGTGCATTAGGTATAATGCAAATTCTTCCTAAAACTTCTGATGAGGTGTTAAAAAAATTGAAAATAGAAGAAAAACATGAAAATTATTTATATGACGAAGAAATTAATATTCGTATTGGGTCTTACTATTTTTTTAATTCTTTGTTTTCTAGAAAGAAGAGTTATGTAGAGGCGATAGCTTCATATAATGCAGGACCTGGAAATGTTAGTAAATGGAGAAAAGAAAATAATTCTTCGGAAGATAGTTGGGTTGAGTCTATACCATATTATGAAACAAGAAATTATGTTAAATTAGTTTTAGAGTATTGTTTAATTTATGATTGGATATTGAACAATAAAAATACTATTCCTGTTTCACAATTAATTAATATTGATAAATAATTTTTTATCCAAGTGCTTGAGTAAGGTCTTCAAGAATATCATCAATATGTTCAATACCTATAGATAGTCTTACCATATCTTCACTAACACCAGCAGCTATTAACTCTTCTTTATTTAATTGTCTATGAGTAGTCGACGCAGGGTGGCATGCAAGTGATTTAGCATCTCCAATATTTACTAATCTAACTATTAGCTTTAATTTATCAATGAAAATACCTCCTGCTTTGATTCCACCTTTAATTCCAAAGCTCATTACTGATGATGCTTTTCCCCCCATATACTTATTTATTAAATAATTATCTGGATGTGATTTTAAGCCAGGATAATTAACCCACGAGACTGATTTATGTCCTTCTAAAAATTGAGCTACAGTTTGTGCGTTTGCACAATGTCTTTCCATTCGTACAGCAAGACTTTCAATACCTTGGAGAATTAGAAAACTATTCATTGGTGATAATGCAGCACCCATATTTCTTAGTGGAACAACCCTAGCTCTTGTAATAAAAGCTGCTGGTCCGCAAGTATCTGTGAAAACCATACCATGATAAGCTGGATCTGGAGACGTTAAAGAAGAGAATTTATCAGCATTTGATTTCCAGTCAAATTTTCCAGAATCGATTATTATTCCTCCGATTGTAGTTCCATGCCCGCATAAATATTTTGTTAATGAATGAATTACAATATCTGCGCCATATTCAATAGGTCTGCAAACATAAGGACTTGGAACTGTATTATCAATGAAAAGAGGAATATTATGTTTATGAGCTAAAGTAGAAATTTTGCCAATATCTGTAACATTTGCAGCAGGATTTCCTATTGATTCACAGAATATTAATTTTGTTTTTGAATCAATCTTCTTTTCTAATTCGTCTAAATTTTTTACATCACCAAATCTTGTTTCAATGCCCATTTTAGGAAAAGAACCTTTAAATAAACTTACAGTTCCGCCATAAAGCGAACTTGAAGAAACTATATTGTCACCATTTGCTGTTATATTTAAGATTGCAGCTGAAACTGCGGCCATGCCAGAAGAAAAAGCTAAACCTCCAATTCCCTTTTCCATAGCAGCTATTCTATTTTCAAGAACTTCAGTTGTGGGGTTCATTATTCTTGTATAAATATTTCCTTTTACTTTTAAATCAAAAAGATCAGCTCCATGCTGAGTATTATCAAATGCATAGGATGCTGTTTGGTATATTGGCACAGCAACAGCTTTTGTAGTTTCTTCTGGAGTATATCCACCATGGATTGCAATTGTTTCGATTTTCATAAAACCTCAAAGTGATCAAAGATGTACTATTGTATTATTTTAGAATCATAACTTAATGATGATAAATATTATAATGTTTTTTTAAAATCTATCTGTAATTTATTATAAATTATGGCTATAATGCATCAAATTTTCACCGATCAATTGTCTAAAAGAGAAAGTATTTATGAGGTTTTTTATTTATGTGTTTCTTATTATTAGTTTTTCCACTGCTTATGCAGAAAAAACAGCAAACCAGTTAATATCATCATGCTTGGGTTGTCATGGAATTGTTGGTTATAATAATATATATCCAGCATATAGAGTTCCTAAAATAGCTAATCAGCATAAAGATTATATAATCTCTGCTTTGAATGCATATAGATCGGGAGAAAGGCCACATTATACTATGAAAGCGAATGTAGCAGGATTAAGTGATTCTGATATTGAAATAATTGCTAATTATTTTTCATCTTTAAAAGATAATAATGTGGTTAATCAAAAACAAAGTATAAAAGTAATTGACGAAGCAAATTCATGCTCTGGCTGCCATGGACTAGGCGGAAATAGTGCTAATCGAGAATTCCCAAAAATTGCTGGCCAGTATGAAAGTTATATGTATCACGCACTAATGTCTTATAAAAGTGGAAATAGAAAAAATGCAATTATGAATGGTATTGCTAGAGGATTAAATAAAAACCAAAT
>CAXNNI010000037.1:0-7075 GCA_964203715.1 Gammaproteobacteria bacterium | reverse complement strand
TTTTATCTTCTCAATCCTAGGGAAGATATTATTGTTTGATACCTTTCTTGACTATTTTTCTTTAAATAATCAAGAAGCTTTCTTCTATTGCTAACCATTTTTAATAATCCTTTACGAGAATGATGATCTTTTTTATGAACACCGAAATGACCAGTAAGGTATTCTATTCTTTTCGATATTAACGCTATTTGAATTTCAGGAGATCCAGTATCCATGTCTCCTTTTTTATACTTCTCTATTAACTTAATTTTCTGTTCTGTAGATAATGACATAATTTCTAACGTTCCCTAATAGTTATAAATAATTTAAATATATAATAGCATGATATATTAATCATATAAACATTTAAAATATATAAATCAAACTAGTATTTTTTTTGGAATAAGTTCAAAATTTTCGTTAATCATACCAATGCCAAGAAAATTATTATTTTTATCGTAAATTTTTACAAAATCATTAGCTGATTGATTAATTTGAACCTTATTTCCATTTAATATTTTTAATTTATTTAACTCTGAAAGATAACATGAGGTTTTAACTTTGAGTAATTGATCCACGTTAATTATATAATTTTTACAAATATCTTCATCTGAGCTTGTTAAAAATTTTTCTAAATTTACAGCACTTGATATATTAATATTATCGATATCAGTTCTAGTTAACTTATCAACTAAAGCGCCGCAACCGATATCACTTCCAATTTGCTCCACCAATGATCTTATATAGGTTCCTTTTGAACAGGTAACTTTTAAATGTAAATAATTATTATCAAGAATTTTTAATTTTATGTTATGTATGAAAATATCTCTTGGAAGTCTATCGATAATAATTTTACTTCTAGCATATTCATATAAGCGAATTCCTTTATGTTTTAATGCTGAATACATTGGGGGTATTTGCTTATTAAAACCAGTATATTTTTTTTCTAAAATATCTAAATCTAAGTTATCATAATTTGGGATTATACCTGTACTAGTTATATCTCCATCTAAATCTCCTGATGAAGAAACTTCGCCCAATCTGATTATTGCTTCATAGCTTTTATTTGCATTAAGAAAAATTGAGCATAATTTCGTTGCTTTATTAAAAAAGATTATTAGCAACCCGCTTGCTAAAGGATCTAAAGTACCAGAAAATCCAGCTTTCTTTTGTTTAATCCTTTTTTTAATTTTTGTAATTGCCTCATTAGAAGAAATTCCTGAAGGCTTGTTTAACAAAAGACAACTTATTTTAAAATCAGACATTAATATAAGCTTTTGTTAATAAGATTTTCTAACTCAAACGCTCTAACCTCGGTATCATCATAAACAAATCTTAAATTAGGAACAGTTCTTAAATTTGAACTTTTTGATAATTTTCTTTTAAAAAAAAGCTTTGATGCATTAATAGTTTTTGTTATCGCAATAATATTTTCTGCTGTTTTGTTTTGATAATTGAATATTAGAAAAAAAATTTTTGCATGTTTTAAGTCTTTTGATATATCTACTTCAGTTATAATAACATCTTTTATTCTTGGATCGTTGATATCCGTTTTAATGATTTGAGCAATTTCTTTTCTTATTACTGAACTAATTTTATATACTCTTTGATTTTCAGAATCAAATTTCATTATTCTATTCGCCTTGCAATCTCTATTCTTTGAAAAACTTCAATAACATCTCCAGGCTTAATATCGTTATAATTTTTTATAGCTATCCCACAATCTGTACCTAATTTAACTTCTTTAACATCATCTTTATGTCTTCTAAGTGACTCTAATTCACCTTCATAAATAACAATATTATCTCTTAAAATTCTAACTGGATTACCTTTCTTTACTGAACCCTCTATAACTTGACAACCTGCGACAGCACCCATTGCTGAAGATTTAAATACATCTTTAACTTCAGCTAACCCTGTAATTTCTTCTTTTGTTTCTGGAGCTAGCATGCCACTCATGCGTAACTTTATATCATCAATTAAATCATATATTATACTGTAATATCTTAAATCAATTTTTTTCTCATTCGCTATACGCTTCGCTTGAGCTTCTGCTCTTACGTTAAAAGCTATGATTATAGCATTAGATGCCTCTGCTAATGCAATATCTGATTCATTGATGCCACCTACTGAAGAGCTTATGATTTTCACCATAACTTCATCAGTATTTATCTTTAAAAGTGATTCACAAATTGCCTGAGCACTTCCTTGAACATCCGATTTTAAAAGAACATTAAATGTAGGTATTACTCCTTTTTTTAAATTAATAAATATATTATCTAAAGTTGGAGTCTCATAATTACTATTTGCAAATTTATTATCTCTTATTTTTGTTTTTCTAAATTGAACAATTTCTCTAATTTTTTTATCATTTACAGCGCATAAAACTTCATCACCTACTTCTGGAGCACCTGATAATCCTAATACTAAAACAGGCATTGAAGGCGTTGCCTTTATTATTCTTTCACCTTCTTGATTAATCATTGCTCTAATTTTTCCAAACTCTTTACCACATAAAATATTGTCACCTGTTTGCATGCATCCTTTTTGGACTAATACAGTAGCTGTTGCTCCTTTGCTCTTATCCAGAGCTGACTCTAAAACTACTCCAGTAGCAGATCCTTTTGAAATAGCTTTAAGCTCTAAAAATTCAGCTAGTAATGCGATAGAGTCTAAAAGATTATCAATGCCAGTTCCTTCTTTTGCAGAAACCTCAATAAAAATATTTTCTCCACCCCATTCTTCTGGAACAATATTATGCTTAGTAAGTTCAGTTTTTATATTTTCAATATTAGCGCCTTCTTTATCAATTTTATTGATAGCAACAATTATTGGAACTTCTGCAGCTCTAGAATGATTTATAGCTTCTATGGTCTGAGATTGAACACCATCGTCCGCAGCTACTACTAAAACTACTATATCAGTACAATTTGCGCCTCGAGCTCTCATTGATGTAAAAGCTGCATGGCCAGGTGTATCTAAAAAAGTTAAAAAACCATGTTTCGTTTTTACTTGATATGCCCCAATATGCTGAGTTATACCACCAGCTTCACCATGAGCAACTCTACTTGATCTTATATAATCTAATAACGATGTTTTTCCATGATCAACATGTCCCATAATTGTAATTGTGGGAGGCCTTGATTCAAGCTCATATTCTTCTTCTGGTTCTAGAGTTAGAAGATTTTTTTCTAAGTTTTCATAATCTACAGAAGTTGTCTTATGACCCATTTCTTCAATAACTAGTGTTGCTGTATCTTGATCTAGTGACTGATTAATAGTTACCAGAACTCCCATTTTCATGAGCACTTTTATGACCTCAGAAGATTTTACTGAAATAGAAGATGCTAACTGTGCAACGGTAATATACTCGCCAAGTTCAACAGTATAAATTACTGGCTCTGTAGGTTTTTCAAATTGATGTTTATCATCTAAGTCTTTATCTTTATTCTTTTTAGGAGATTTTGTCCGGACAACTTGATTGTCATCAGATAACTGAAATTGTTGTCTTCTATTTTTTAATTTTACAACGACATTTCTTTTTGTTTCATTGATAAATTTTGTTTTAATTTTTTTCTTTCTTTTTTTATCCTTATCATCTTCATCATCACTAATGATTTGATCTTTTATATTTTTTTGTACAAGTAAATTATTATCATTTATTTCTAGGTCTTTTTTTTTGTCATCAATTAAATCTTGCTCGCTTATATTCATTTCATTATTAAGCTCTTTAATATCACTGCTTTTATCATCATAATTTATTATTTCCGGATCAATTTTTTTTGTAACTTGATTATTAAATTTTGAAAAAACTCTTTTTTTTCTAACTATATCTTCTTGTTTTTCACTTTTCTTAACAGTATCGATATTTATATTTTTTGTTCTATGGCTGACAGAATCGTCTTTAGTTAAATTTTTTCTAAGATAATTTAATAACTTCATTTTTTCTTCGTCGCTTATTAAATCACCTTCATTTGCTTTTTGTATACCAGCTAATTCTAGTTTCTTTATTAAAGGGCTTATAGGTAAACCTATGACTTTAGAAAATTCTTTAATAGTTATGTCAGCCATATACTAATTATTTTCCTGAATTCTAATCGCTCTCGCCTGCATAATTAATTTTCCAGCAAGTTCTTCTGTTATATTTTTTATAGGCATTAACTCATCTACAGATTGATCAGCTAAATCGTTGGTAGTTATTATCCCTCTACAAGCAAGCTCAAATGCTAAATCATTAGTCATGCCTACTATTTCCATTAAAGCTTTTGATGGCTCAACATTCATATCTAATAAATTAGGATTTATAGCTTGTTTCAACAAATAATCTCTTGCTTTGTTTCTTATTATCTCAATAAGTTCGTTATTAATATTTTTTATTGATAACATTTCTTTTGGAGGAGCATAAGCAATTTCATCTATAGTCGAAAAACCTTCTTTACATAATATTAATGCAATTTCAGGATCTATTTCTAAATTTTTAACAAAACCTTCACTTATTGTTTTCATTTCAACTTCGCTTTTCTCTTCTACCTGTCCCTCTGTCATTACATTTAAATCCCATCCAGTTAATTGACCAGCGAGCTTAACATTTTGTCCTCCTCTACCAATTGCTTGAGATAACTTTTCTTCTTCAACTGCAATATCCATACTTTTTGAGTCTTCATCCATAACTATAGATAAAACTGATGCTGGCGACATTGCATTAATTACAAATTGCGCTGGATTTTCATTCCATAAAATAATATCTATTCTTTCTCCTGCTAACTCATTTGAAACAGCTTGAACCCTTGAGCCTCTCATGCCAACACATGCTCCAACTGGGTCTAATCTTGGGTCATTAGTTCTAACAGCAATTTTTGACCTTGAACCTGGATCTCTAGCCGCACTAACTATTTCAATTAATTCCTGACCAACTTCTGGCACCTCTAAATTAAATAGTTTAATTAAAAAATTGGGGTGTGTTCTAGATAAAAATAATTGAGGACCTTTTGTTTCTGAACTAACCTCTTTTAAATAAGATCGAATTCTATCTCCAACTCTTATTTGCTCTCTAGGTATTAGGTCATCTTTTTCAAGATACCCTTCTGCATTATTTCCTAAATCAACTAATACTCCTTGATACTCTACTCGTTTTACAATGCCCATTAATAATTCGCCAATTTTACTTTCAAAAGATTCTATTATTTTAGTTCTTTCTGCCTCTCTAACTTTCTGAACAATAACTTGCTTAGCAGTATGTGCTGCAATTCTCCCAAACGGTAATGATTCAATTTCTTCTTCAATAATATCGCCAATTTCTATTTCATTATGCTGTTGAATTGCATATGCGTGAAGTATTTGTGCATCAGCTGATTTGAACTCTGGATCATCATCTGATAAAACTGTCCATCTTCTGTATGTGTTATAAGCTCCTGTATTTCTATCAATAGAAACCCTCACATCTATATCTTTAGCATATTTTTTTCTAGTAGCAGTAGCTAAAGCAACTTCTATTGCTTCAAAAATAATATCCTTATTTACTCCTTTTTCATTAGATACGGAATCAACAACATTTAAAATTTCTTTATTCATTTAAATTACTCCAAATCATACCTTTAATCTTGCGCTTTCAATTGAATCATATGTTATTTGATATATATCTGAACTATCACTAACAATAACATGCTCTTTTTTAACATCTTTTATAATACCAGTAATATTTTTTTTATTTTTTACAAGCCACTTAAGCTTTAATCTAATTTTTTCCCCAACATATTTTAAAAAATGATCATATGTTATTAAAATTCTATCAAATCCTGGCGAGGAAACTTCTAGCACATAATTTGAATTATATATATTTTCAGCATCTAATAAATGAGTAACTTGATTACTAACCTTAACACAATCATTAATATTTACTCCTTTATCACCATCAATGTATAGAATAATTTTAATAGAACTATTTTGTTGCACTAAACTAAGACCCCAAAACTCATAACCCATAGATAAAACTATTGGCTTTATTATTTCTATAATTTCATTTTTCAAAAATATTACCCATAAAAAAATTAGTATACCTAGACAAAAAAACCCCAGAAGGGGTTTAAAAAAAAACCCCAAAAGGGGTCTTCATCATTAAATTTAAGAATAAAATATAATATACATTATATTTAGGATAAAGCAAAACATCAACACATTTTAAAAAACTATATTTTTCAAATATTTATATTAAAATCTTAATGTTATAAAACTTAAATTAAAATAAAATTAATGAATATTTATTTACTACCTTTAAGACTCTTTTTCCTTTCATTTGGATCTAAATACCTTTTTCTAAGTCTTAAATTTTTAGGAGTAACTTCAAGTAATTCATCCTCATTTATATAAGACATCATTTGCTCGAGAGACATAATTCTCGGTGGAATTAAAGTTACAGCTTTATCGCTACCAGATGCTCTTACATTAGTAAGCTGCTTTCCTTTTAAAACATTAATAGACAAATCATTTTCTTTGCTATTTTCACCAACAATCATTCCCTGATAAACCTTAGTTTGTGGTCCAATAAACATAGTGCCACTAGATTGTAAATTAAAAATTGCATAAGCTACAGATGTTCCGGTTTCCGTGGAAATTAATGCACCATTTCTTTTTGAACCCATTTCTCCTTTATACTTTCCGTAAGAATGAAATATTCTATTCATTACCCCAGTACCTCGTGTGTCTGTTAAAAATTTACTTTGATAGCCAATCAAACCTCTAGATGGAGCTAAAAATATTAAGCGAACTTTATTACCTTCCGCAGTTTTCATATCTAACATTTCAGCTTTTCTTTGGTTCATTCCATCAATAACAGTACTAGAAAACTCTTTATCAACATCGATTGTTACCTCTTCTATAGGTTCAAGTCTAATTTTTTCTGTATCGAATTTATAAAGAACATTTGGACGCGATACAGTTAATTCAAAGCCTTCTCTTCTCATTTGCTCAATTAGGACGCCCAGTTGAAGCTCCCCTCTTCCGCCAATTTCAAACGCATCTTTATTTTCATTTTCAGTAAATGTAATTGCTACATTAGATTCAGCTTCTGATAAAAGTCTTTCTCTAATTGCTACAGAAG
>CAXNNI010000036.1:0-7145 GCA_964203715.1 Gammaproteobacteria bacterium | reverse complement strand
AGTTTGAAGATGCAAGATCGCCAGCACAAATTATTTATAATTCAAAATGTATATTGTGTGATGAATGTCTTTTGGTAAAACCTACGTCTGGCTGTATAGTTGAAACTGCAAAACTTGGCAACCTTAAAGCTAATGGAAAATATTCAACTATAGAGAGAATTGATCCAGCATTTACTTCAGGACTTTATTATAATTCATTGTATATAAATGAAGATGAGTGTATAAGATGTTATGCATGTGTGCACGCTTGTCCAGCAAAAGCTATATCACCTAACTATGATTTAGAACCAAAAACATTAAGAAGTATTGTGGAGTAAGAGTAATATATTTTTCTGCTATTGAATTTAGAGTATTAATATTTTTTAGATATAAAAACTAAAAATAATTTGGAGTAAAGTATGAATGAAGCGCATACCTCTTGGATACTAGTCTCAACGGCACTAGTGCTTTTTATGACTTTACCAGGACTAGCGCTTTTTTATTCTGGTTTAGTAGGTTCAAAAAATGCACTATCATCATTAGCTCAATGTTTTGTAATTACTTGTATCGCATCACTAATTTGGTTTATTGCCGGCTACTCTTTAGCATTTAGTGGCGATGGTATGTACTTTGGAAATCTAGAAAAAATTTTTCTCTCAGGCATTAGCCTTGAATCTGTAAAAGGAAATATCCCCGAAAGTCTATTTATTATGTTTCAAATGACTTTCGCTATCATTACTCCTGCCTTGATAGTTGGAGCATTTGTCGAAAGAATAAAATTTTCTGCTGTTATATTAATAGCATCTTTATGGTTGGTATTTGTATATAGTCCAGTTACACACTGGGTATGGGGAGGAGGATGGCTTGCCCAAATGGGCGTTATGGATTTTGCAGGTGGCTTAGTTGTTCATACAACTGCAGGAATTTCAGCATTAATTATTGCTAAAATGCTAGGCCCAAGAAAAGGTTTTCCCAAATCTGTTAAACCACCACATAGTCCTGTAATTGCAATGATCGGTGCATCAATGCTATGGTTTGGCTGGTTTGGTTTTAATGCTGGCTCTGCATTAGCAGCAAATCAAAGTGCAGCAATGGCTATGCTTGTTACTCATATTTCAGCCGCCGCCGCTACTATTACATGGATGACAATTGATTGGATTAAAAATGGAAAACCAGGTCTTATAGGTATGATAACAGGAATGGTTGCTGGGTTAGCTACTGTTACTCCTGCTTCTGGTTACATAGGGCCACTTGGAGGGTTGATTTTAGGAGTTTCGGCAGGAATTATTTGTTATGGGGCTGTTGGGTTTATAAAAAACATAGTTAAAATAGATGATTCGTTAGATGTTTTTGCTGTGCATGGTGTAGGAGGTATTTTAGGTACTCTTTCTTGTGCAACTTTAGCTACTAGTAATTTTGGTGGTCTAGGCTTAGAGACTTCTTTATGGCATCAAACAAAAATACAAATGTTAGGAGTTTTATCTATAAGTCTTTATTCTTTTATTGTTACGTTAATAATTGTAATTATCACTAAAAAGTTACTAGGCTTAAGAGTAAGTGAACAAGAAGAGATTACAGATGGTTGTGATTTAGGAAGTCACGGGGAAAGCAGTTATCATATATAAATTCTATAAAAAAAGATTACAATATTTCTTTTGTTTCTTGTAATCTTTCAATTTCTTTTATTTTTGAATTTATTCTTTCGGCAATTGTTTTTCCTTTCATATTATATTTAACAGCAAGTCTATAAAATTTTATAGCTGAATTAAATTTCCCTAGTATTTTATGATAATCACCTTGATATTCATGTCCGAGAGAGTTATTTTTTAATTTATATGCTGCTTCACTAATTTTTTTTATTAAATTATGGTCTTTATTTTCAACTACGTACGGTATTAATATATCAAGAACTTTTTTATAATCATTATTTTTTAGATATGCATTTGCCAAATAAATTAATGTAGTACCGTCGGTTGAGTAAATTTTATTTAAATTCTCTAATATTTCTATAGATTTTTCATTATTATTATTGAAATAAGCTTCAGATAGAGTTAGGTACAAATATTTTTTTATATTGTAACTATCTTTTGTTAAATTAATTTCTTCTATTATATTTTTTATAACTTCAATTGCTTTTTCATTCTTTCCTTGCTCTATTAAAGCCAAGCAATATTTATAATTATCAATAATATAATTTTTATTTATTTTATTTGTTGAATCTTGCTTATAGTTATTAACAAATTGTTTAGTATCTAATTTTTCAATTTTAATTCTTTCAGATACTAATTGATATTCGTAACTATCATTTATGAAATTTGTACCCTCATATTGTGATGCTAAATTTTGTGCTTCTATAATTCTGTTTTTTGTCACTGGATGTGTTCTTAAAAATTCTAAAGAATTACTATCGTTTTCTTCATTAGATAGAGTTTCAAAGAAACTGCTCATGCCATTGGGGTTTATATTTGCTTTTATTAATATTTCGATTGCCATCCTATCGGCTTCCTTTTCATTTTCTCTAATAAATTTTATTTGGTTTGTGGCGCTTATATTTTTACCTGCTATAAAGGTTTTACCTAGATTACTTGAATCATACATACTTGCTATGATTGAAGCTAAAATTGTTAATGCAGATGTTATATTTACTTGCGATGATTCTTCGTACATTCTTGATAAATGTCTAGCCTTAATATGTGCTATTTCATGAGCTAATATACCTGCTAATTCGGCTTCAGATTTAGTTTTTAAAAAAATACCGGAATTTATAACAATTATTCCCCCAGGTGTTGCAAACGCGTTTATAGTAGAGTCATTTGCTACTAAAAATCTATATTTTATTGGATCACTAAAGTTATTATTTAAGAGTTTATTTCCTAAAAGACGAATATAATTGTTAACAATAGGATCAGAGTTTAAGTTAAAAGAACCGAGTATTTGAGCGTGAATTATATCGCCAATTTTATTCTCTTGAGATATACTCATAAACCTTGAAGATGTGTCACCAAGGTTTGGAATTTGCATACTATTTGAATATGAAGAATTAATACCAATGTAGGATATTGATAATAAAAACAGTAACATGCATATGTTATATTTCATATCTGTACAATAATTATAAGGTATATGTTAGCATAACGAACTGTTTACTTGCAACAGCAATAAGTATATCCTATTTTTCTTATGTAGATAATTTAATATTACTTTAATAAAAAGTTTAAAAATATATAACAGGTGAAGGAGTAGATATGAATGAATATGATAAAGAGATAGATGTCTGTGGACTTAATTGTCCATTACCAATACTAAGAGCAAAAAAATTTCTTTCAACTATGGAAAGTGGTGAAGTATTGCATGTTATTAGCACAGACCCTGGTTCAATTAAGGATTTTGAAGCATTTTCAAACCAAACAGGTAATAAACTTATGGATTCAAGAGAAGATAATAATAAATTCTATTTTCTTATTAAAAAAAGTTAAAAAATATTTTACATTAAATAAGTTATGAATAGTATTGATACAAATAAGAAATTTACTGGTGCTGAAATTTTCGTTAAGTGTCTTGAATCTGAGGGAATTGATTTAGTTTTCGGCTACCCAGGTGGTGCTGTTCTTCATATATATGATGAGTTATATAAACAAAATAAAGTTTCGCATATTCTTGTTAGGCATGAACAAGGAGCTGTGCATGCCGCTGAAGGTTATGCTAAATCTTCAGGCAAAACCGGAGTAGTTCTTGTTACGTCTGGACCAGGAGCCACTAATTCTATTACAGGGATTGCGGATGCCTATATGGACTCAGTTCCTATAGTTGTTTTTACAGGACAAGTTAGAACAGCATTAATAGGAAATGATGCTTTTCAAGAAGTTGATACAGTAGGCATAACTAGATCCTGTGTTAAGCATAATTTTATGATTACCGATGTTACTATGATGGCTGAAATAATTAAAAAAGCATTT
This sequence comes from Gammaproteobacteria bacterium, assembly GCA_964203715.1. Taxonomy (GTDB): domain Bacteria; phylum Pseudomonadota; class Gammaproteobacteria; order Poriferisulfidales. Next base: position 3,210 of record CAXNNI010000036.1, on the reverse strand, counting down.
TATGTAGCTTCAACTGGACGACCTGGACCAGTAGTTGTTGATATTCCAAAAGATATTACAGAAGATTCATGTGAATTTTTTTATCCAAAAGAAGTTAAAATGCGATCTTATGTTCCTTATAAGCAAATTAATACAGATTCTGTTAATGAGGCGGTTGAAGTTATTTTATCTTGCGAAAAGCCCATAATTTATGCAGGTGGTGGGGTAATAAATAGTAATGCTTCAAATGAGCTAACACTGTTAGCAAAATATTTGAAATTTCCAGTAACCAACACATTAATGGGTTTAGGATGTTACCCTGGAGATGATCCTCAATTCATCCAAATGTTAGGAATGCATGGCTCATACGAAGCAAATATGGCTATGCATGATTGCGACTTACTTATAGCTATAGGTGCTCGTTTTGACGATAGAATAACGGGAAAAATTAGTGAATTTAGTCCAAATTCAACTATCTTACATATTGATATTGATCCATCCTCAATTTCAAAAAATATTAAAGCTCATATTCCTGTAATTGGGGACATTAAAGAGGTGTTAAATAAAATTTCTGAAATAATTATTAAAAAAAAGTTAAAGCCAAGAAATATTGATAATTGGTGGGGACAAATAAATGAATGGAGAAAAAAAGACTCATTTAAGTATAAGCAAGAAGATAATGTTATAAAGCCTCAGTATGTTGTAGATAGATTATATGCTGTAACAAAAGGAGATGCTTATATAACTTCTGACGTTGGACAACATCAAATGTGGGCAGCTCAATTATATAAATTTAATAAACCGAGAAGGTGGATAAATTCAGGTGGTTTAGGAACAATGGGTTTTGGTTTGCCGTCAGCTATGGGTGTTCAATTTGCAAATAAAGAATCTTTGGTGTGTTGTGTTACTGGGGAAGCTAGTATACAAATGTGTATTCAAGAGTTATCTACTTGTTTGCAGTATGCTTTACCAATAAAAATTATAAATTTAAATAATAGATATATGGGTATGGTAAGACAATGGCAGGAGTTTTTTTACGAAAAAAGGTATGCTATGTCATATATGGATGCTTTGCCTGATTTTGTAAAACTTGCTGAAAGTTTTGGACATGTTGGTTATAAAATTGAAAAACCATCTGATGTTGATAGTGCACTAAAAGACGCTATAAAATTAAAAAATAAACTCGTATTTTTAGACTTCATAACTGACCAAAATGAAAATGTATTTCCAATGATAGCTACTGGCGCTGCTCATAATAAGATGATACTTTCGTAAGATAAAAAATATTTGGTACAAAATTATGAGACATATAATATCGATATTATTAGAAAATGAAGCAGGAGCTTTGTCTAGAGTAGCAGGACTTTTTTCTGCTAGAAGTTATAATATTGAGTCGCTATCTGTGGGTCCATCAGAAGATGAAAGTGCATCTAGAATGACTATTGTTACATCTGGAAATGATTCTGTTATTGAGCAAGTTGTTAAGCAGCTAGATAAACTTATAGATGTGATCGAGGTTTCTGAGATTACTTCTGCCGAACATATTGAAAGAGAAATTGTATTTGTAAAAATAAAAAAAAATAGTATAGATGAAAAAAAATTAGATCATTTTCCAAATAATGAGTTTTTTAAAATTCATAAAACAATAAGTAACGATATCATAATAGAATGTATCGATAGTCCAGAAAATATTAATATTTTTTTAGAATCAATTAAAAATATTACTATAAAAATAGTAAGATCTGGATCTATTGGTATTAGTTGTAATTAAAAACACTATAAATAAATCGGAGAAAAATAAAAATGAATATTTATTACGATAAAGATACAAGTTTATCAATTATAAAAAATCTAAAAGTTGCAATTATAGGATTTGGTTCACAGGGGCATGCGCATGCAAAAAATTTAAAAGATTCTGGTGTCAATGTTATTATTGGATTACATGAAACATCGAAATCAGCAGTTAAAGCAAAAAATTCTGGATTTAATGTTATGTCTGTTTCAGAAGCTACAAAAGTTTCTGATTTAATAATGCTATTAATACCAGATGAAAATCAAGCTGATGTTTTTCGCGATCACATTGAGCCAAATCTTAAGAAAAGATCGTATTTAGGTTTTGCTCATGGATTTAACATACATTTTAAAACGATAATGCCAAGTAGTGATATAAATGTTATTATGATTGCTCCAAAAGGTCCAGGACACTTAGTAAGATCAACCTATGTAAATGGAGGAGGTGTTCCTACATTGATTGCAGTTCATCAAGATCCATCAAATAATAGTAAAGAATTAGCTTTATCTTATGCGTCTGCAAATGGTGGAGGAAAAGCTGGAGTTATAGAAACAACTTTTAAGGAAGAAACCGAAACTGATTTATTTGGCGAGCAAGCTGTGCTTTGTGGTGGAGCAACTTCACTAGTTTTAGCAGGATTTGAGACTTTAGTAGAAGCAGGTTATAAGCCAGAAATGGCTTATTTTGAGTGTTTACATGAACTAAAACTAATTGTAGATTTAATGTATGAAGGAGGTATTTCTAATATGCGTTATTCTATTTCTAATACTGCTGAATATGGTGATTTAACCAGAGGTCCAAGAATTGTAAATGACTTAACTAAGGTGGAAATGAAAAGAATTCTTACTGAAATACAAAGTGGTGAATTTGCAAAAGAGTATATAGCTGAATATAAACTAGGAAATAATGTATTTAATAAATTAAGAGCTGATGGAGAAAAGCATCAAATTGAGTCTGTTGGAGTTAAACTTCGCTCGATGATGCCATGGATAAGTGCAAATAAACTTGTTGATAAAAATAAAAACTAGGATATTATTTATACAAATATACATGTTTTAATGTGGTAAAAAGGTAAAAATATGAAACATATCAACGGGATTCTGCATTTATTATTATTTTGGGGATTTTACGCTATTTTAGCTTACTTGATTGTAAATCTCGTAAAATAAATATATTCTATATTTTTTTTACGCTAAGTACCAAAAATCATTACTTAGAGTATTTATATCTTTATGATTAGAAATAAAATTTTTTTAATTCCCAATATACTAACTACAAGTTCAGTTTTGTCTGGCTTTATTTCAATAATATATTGTTTCAATGGGTATTTATTTATAGCTGCTGTTCTAATTATTTTCTCTTTTATTTTAGATGGTTTGGATGGCAGAGTTGCAAGAATAACTAACACAACAAGCGAATTTGGGGCTCAATATGATAGT
>CAXNNI010000035.1:0-7352 GCA_964203715.1 Gammaproteobacteria bacterium | reverse complement strand
ACCTGAGTTATCTTCTATATACACAAGATCAATAATAAATTTTTATGAGAAATGTAAAAAATATAAAAAAATTGATTATGTCATAGAATATGGTGGTGGAAGTGGCGAATTAGCTTTTAATTTTTTGAATTATGCTGAGGAAGAATATTTACCAAAAAAATACTATATCATAGAAAAAAGTAATTTTCTAAAAAAACAACAACAGCAAAAAATAAAAAAATTATTAAAAAAACGTAAAGAATTAATAGAATGGGTTGATAATATTCCTGATATAAATAATGTTTTTTTAATTGCAAACGAAGTATTTGATGCAATACCTTCAAAAATTTTTATAAAAAAAAATAATAATTTTTTTGAAAAAGTTATTAAATATAAAGATGAAAAACTTTATTTTTCAATAATAAATTGTAATGAAAATATAAAAATTCATATATCTGAGATTGAAGAAAAAATTGGAAAAAAATTTTCTAACAATTATAGTTTTGAAATAAATTTTTTGTATGAAATATTTCTTTCTAATATTTTTAATAAAATAAAAAACTTTATTTTTATAATTGCAGATTATGGATACTGCGAAAAAGAGTACTATCATGCAGATAGATCGATGGGTACAATACAGTACTATAAAAACCATAGAAAAATTTATAATCCTTTAGTTTCTCAAGGTTCTTTTGATATATCAGTAAGTGTTAATTTTTCCAAAATTAATAATATTTCTAAGGATCATAAAGTAAAGCTTTTAACTTATACCACTCAATCAGAATTTCTTATTAATTCGAATATTTTAAATTATGCCCAAGACCTTAAAGATAAAATAAATAAAAATCAAATTTTAAAAACACTTTTATTTCCAACAGAAATGGGTGAAAACTTTAAAATAATGATACTATGTGACAATATTAATAAAAAATTTAAAGTATCTTTTAAGGATTATAGGCATAGATTATGATTGATTTTTCTCATCTTATTGTATTATCTTTAGTACAAGGTATTACAGAATTTTTACCAATCTCTAGTTCTGCTCACTTAATTATTATTCCTAAAATTTTTCAATGGGACTACCAAGGAATACTATTTGATGTCTCAATGCATTTTGGATCATTAATTGCAGTCATTTGGTATTATATAAAATATCAGAAAGATTTCTTGGATTTAGATTCATCAAAAAATTATATAGAATTTAATAAGCTAATAGTTGGTTCGCTTCCTGTATTATCATTTGGATACTTATTTCATGATTATATATCAAATAATTTAAGAACAACTGAAATTATTGGGCTAACATCTATTATAGTTGCAGCGCTCTTAATTTTTACCGAGTTCTTTAAAAAAGATTTTAAAAATATTAAAAATATAACTAATTCTGACATGATGATAATTGGAGTATTTCAAACTTTTGCACTAATACCAGGTGTCTCAAGATCTGCTATAGTTATATTAGTAGCTCTTATATTAGGCTACGATAAAAAAAGCTCAATTTTAATAGCATTACTTTTATCTTTTCCAGTAATTATCATAGCTATGGGATATGAAATGTATTCAGCAAATATTTTTTTGATGGACTTAAATACTATATTTAAAATCTTAGTTTCAATAATAACATCTGCAGTAACTTCTTTTATAGTTATAAAATATTTTATTTACTATATAAATAAAACAGGATTTTATCCATTTATGCTTTACAGAATATTTTTAGGCATTTTATTATTAAATTTTTTTACTTAAAACTGAACTAATTAAATTTAGATTAATTTTTTCAATTTTTCTTTTTATTTTTTCAACTTCTATATTTATTAAATCACCATAGTTAATTTTTTTTTCAATTATTTCCGACAGCTCAAAAAAAATACTTAATTTTAAATCTTTATTTATTTGAGAAAAATTTGTGGAGTATTTAATTTGTTTTAAAAAAATTTTTAGTCTTTCTGGTCTTCTAAAAGCATCAAGTGTATTTAAAAAACTTAGTATTTTTTCACTTTGCATTTGGAGTGAGAAAAACTTAGGCTGAAACTCATTATACATAAAATATATATCCAATATTTTTTTTGGGAAACCAAATAATGTAACAAAGTTATTAGAAAAACCAGCAATCGACAAAAACATATTCTTTTCAATATTTTTTTTTGAAAAAAATAATATTTTTTCTTTCAGTAAATTATTATGTAATATTTCAGGTATGTATTTTTCTGCTACTTTGGATTTAATAAGAACCTCAAAAAACATCCATGGATCAGGAGTATTAAATGCCTTTGAGAGTTCTCCCCATAATCTTTCTGGTGATAAAGTTTCGATTTCTCCTGAATTTACAATTCTTTCTATTATTTTATAAGTTGAATCATGAATATTAAAATTATATGAATAAAGCTTTGCGTAAAACCTTGCCAATCTAAATACTCTTAATGGATCTTCTGTGAAAGCTTCTGACACATGCCTTAAAACTTTATTTTCTATATCAGCTATACCGTTATATGGGTCTATTAGACCACCCTCTTCATCTTGCGCGATAGCATTAATTGTTAAGTCTCTTCTTAATAAATCTTGTTCTAAGGTTACAATACTACTTATATCAAACTCAAAACCTTGATGCCCTTTATTTACTTTCCTCTCTTTTCTTGCTAATGCATATTCTTCAGTGGTATGTGGATTTAAAAAAACTGGAAAATCTTTACCAACTTGTTTATATCCTAAATTTAATAATTCTTGCGGACTACTATTTATAACAACCCAATCTTTTTCTTTTGGCTCCAAACCTAGCAACTTATCTCTTATTGCGCCACCCACAAGGTATATTTTCATATTAATTTTATGTAATATAAGTTGGAATCATAGTTTCTAGGTCATAATAAAAATTATAATCAGAAATACAAACACTATCTATTTGACAAGAATTAAAATTATCTAAAGAAAATGGTTTTCCAGGAAAAAATTCCATAACATAAGCTTGTAATTTAGATATTTCTTTAGGTAATGGTAGGATTTTTATTTTTCTTTTTTTTGCTTGAATTATAAGTTCAAGAATTTTTCTTAAACTATATATTTTTGGTCCGCACAAATTATATTTTTTGTTAAAACTTTTCGAATCTAAAATCTTGCTAATTATAAAATCAGAAAGTTCATCAACAAAAATTGGTGCAAACTTTGCACTATGACAGGCCAAAGGAAATATGTACGGCATATAATTTAATAAAGAACTAAACTTTAATATAAAACTATCCCCCTTACCAAATAATACAGAAGGTTTAAAAACCGTAACATTTGAAAATCTTTTTCCGTTAATCATTAAATAATTTTCTGCGTTTCCCTTAGTTCTTAAATAATGGCTTGGTCCTTTTGGATCGGCATTTAATGCACTTACTTGCAATATTCTTTTTATATTATTTTCTTTACATGCATTTATTATAATCCTAGCTAAATCGCTGTGAGCTTTTTTAAAACCTTTTCCTGTATGACCCTTTTCATTTAAAATGCCAACTAGATTAATTAAAACATCACTATTTTTTGTAGACTCAATTAATTCAACATTATTATGAATATCAGCTTGGATTAATTTAGTGTTTGGATAAACTAAAATTTTTTTATTTTTTTCCTTATTTCTTGTAATTATATTAATTTTATAGTTTGTCTTTGAAAGTGCGTTTATTACACTTAAACCTAAAAATCCTGTCCCGCCAAGAATACTTATGTTCATATAAACCTACTTTTAAAAATTATTTTATTATCAATTATTAAATATATAATACTTAGTCTATAGCAAAAACATATAATACTAAATGAAAATAAAAAAAATAATAATGGATTGGAAAAATATTCTGGGGAGGTTAGATAAAAAAAATCTACTTCTCAATTTTCTATTAAATTTAATAGTAAAAAACATAATTTTTAAAAAAAAGCTAGTCATGTATTAAACATAGGTAAACAAAAGTTTTTTATTAATATCTAATATATAAAAATTTTTTTATATGCAGATTTCCTGCAAATTTATAAAAGTAATAATTTTAACTCATCTTAAAATAAAAAATTATTTTGGATATAAAGAAGAGAATGAGAATTGGAAAATTCTTTATTAAGATAGTTAATTAATAATATTATATGTATAATTATGATAATATTAAATAAACAAAGGATAAGTATATGTCTGAAAAAATATTAAAAATTACTGATTTAGAATTTGAAAATATAGTAATTAATTCTGAAATTCCAGTACTAGTAGATTATTGGGCAGAATGGTGCGGACCTTGTAAAATGATATCTCCTATTCTTGAGGAAGTTGCAGAGGAACTAAACAACAAAATTACTATCGTAAAAATAAATGTTGATGAAAACTCTGAAACTCCAGCTAAATATGGAATAAGGGGTATACCAACATTAATGCTTTTCAAAAACGGAAAATCAGTTGGAACGCATGTTGGCGCTTTAAGTAAAACTGATTTATTAAAATTTATTGAAAATAGTATCTAAAAAAACTAGACGAAAGATGAAATTAGTGTTAACTTGAAATATCAAAAAAGATTTAACATTTCAAAAATAAAAAACTCGCAACTTTAAAATTAATATAATTTTTAAGTATGCAAAAGAATCCATATCAAAGGTAACCGATAATAATGAATTTAACTGAATTAAAATTAAAAAGTCCTGCAGATTTAATGACAATGGCTTCTGATATGAACATCGAAAACATTGCCAGAGTTAGAAAACAAGAATTAATATTCAGTATCTTGAAGTCACATGCAAAAAGTGGAGAAGATATTTTTGGAGATGGTGTTTTAGAAATTCTTCAAGATGGGTTCGGCTTTCTACGATCAGCAAATAGCTCATACTTAGCTGGCCCCGATGATATATACGTATCACCAAGTCAAATAAGAAAATTTGGTTTAAGAACCGGTGACACTATCTCTGGAAAAATAAGACCACCTAAAGATACCGAAAGATATTTTGCATTATTAAAAGTTGATCAAATAAACTATGAAGCCCCAGAAAACGCAAAAAGAAAGATTTTATTTGAAAATTTAACTCCTTTACATGCTGAAAAAAGAATTAAACTGGAAAGAGGAAATGGAAGTAGCGAAGATATAACAGCAAGAATAATTGATATATGTTCACCTATTGGAAAAGGACAAAGAGGTTTGGTAGTGTCTCCTCCAAAAGCTGGCAAAACTATAATGCTTCAAAATATAGCTCAAAGCATTACGTCTAATCACCCTGAATGTCATTTAATTGTTCTCTTAATTGATGAAAGACCAGAAGAAGTAACTGAAATGTCTCGAATGGTAGATGGAGAAGTTGTATCAAGTACATTTGACGAACCAGCAACAAGACATGTACAAGTTGCAGAGATGGTCATAGAAAAAGCTAAAAGACTTGTAGAGCATAAAAAAGATGTTGTTATATTATTAGATTCTATTACTAGATTAGCAAGGGCATACAATACTGTAACTCCATCGTCCGGTAAGGTACTAACAGGTGGTGTAGATGCTAATGCACTCCATAGACCAAAGAGATTTTTTGGAGCAGCTAGGAATATAGAAGAAGGTGGTTCTCTTACAATACTTGCTACAGCTTTAGTTGATACTGGCTCTAAAATGGACGAAGTTATTTTTGAAGAATTTAAAGGAACAGGAAATAGCGAAATACACTTAGATCGAAGAATAGCAGAAAAAAGAGTTTATCCAGCTATTGGCATTAATAAATCTGGAACTAGAAGAGAAGAGTTGCTAACAACATCTGAAGAGCTTCAAAGAATGTGGATACTTAGAAAATTTATGCATTCTATGGATGAAATTGAAGCAGTAGAATTTTTATTAGATAAATTAAAAACAACAAAAACAAATAACGAATTTTTTGAATCTATGAAAAGATAAATTTATTAGCTATTTCCTTCTCACCAATATCATTCCTTATTATCTTTCCTTCCCAAAATATATGACTACAAGCGTAATATGCTTTTGCTTGCGCAGCTTGTAAATCTATTCCTAAAGCAGTAACAGCTAAAACTCTACCCCCGTTTGTTACAAAATGGCCATTTTTTATTTTAGTTCCAGAGTGAAAAACTTTTACATTATCAATTTCATGGTCTAATCCATAAATCTTTTTATCTTTTTCATAATTGCCAGGATAACCAGAAGATGCTAAAATTATTGTACAAGAACTTTCTTTTTTCCATAAAATCTCTAAATTATTTAACTGTTTATTTATTGTAGCAAGAAATAAATCAATAATATCGCTATCTAACCTCATCAAAATGGCTTGGGCTTCTGGATCTCCTAGTCTACAGTTATATTCTAATAAATATGGATTTTTATTCTTATCTATCATTAATCCAGCATAAAGAAATCCTTGATAATCTATATTAATTTTACTTAACTCATGTAAAGTAGGTTTTATTATACTATTAATAACTCTTTCCGATATTTCATTATCTATCAGTTTTGTCGGCGAATATGCACCCATACCTCCAGTATTTGGGCCAGTATCGCCATTATTTAATTTTTTATGATCTTTTGAGGAAGCCAAAGGAATTATGTCTTTTCCTGATACCAAGCATATAAAACTGGCTTCTTCACCTTTTAAAAATTCTTCTATTATAATTAATGAAGCTTTTTTTCCATCAACTTTGCCATCAAATAAATTAACTATTAAATCTTTAGCTTCATTAAGTTTAGTCACAATAAAAACACCTTTTCCAGAAGCCAATCCATCAGTTTTTATAACTATAGGCATACTGTGTTCTTTTATAAAATTTATCGCAGATAAAGGGTCTGTAAAAGATTTGTGCTTAGCTGTAGGAATGTTTCCTAAATTTAAAATTTCTTTGCAAAAGTTTTTAGATCCCTCTAACTGTGATGCCAGCTTACTAGGACCAAATATTTTTAAATTATTATCTTTAAATTTATCTACAATACCATTTACCAGCGGTGCTTCAGGACCAACAATAGTAAGATCTATTTTTTTTTCTTTTGCTATATTAATGTAATCAATAATACTTGGGTCATATATATCAATAATTTTAACTTTTTCTTCTTTTGCAATTCCAGGATTCCCAGGTATAACAAAAATATTTTTTACTTTACTTGATTTTGAAGCTTTCCAAGCAAGCGCATGTTCTCTTCCACCACCACCGATAATTAACAAATTCATAATTAATGCCTAAAATGCCTAATTCCAGTAAAAACTAAGCTAATATTCAATTCATTAGCTATATCAATAACTTTTTGGTCATTCTGTGATCCACCAGGCTGTATTATAGAAGATATACCAAGTTGAGAAGCTTTTTCAATATTATCTGAAAAAGGGAAAAAAGCATCTGACGCCATTACAGCGCCTTTTAAATTTAAATTTAGCTGTTGCGCTTTTTG
>CAXNNI010000034.1:0-7465 GCA_964203715.1 Gammaproteobacteria bacterium | reverse complement strand
ATTTATTATACCATTTGCCTATACAACAATAAAATACCTTTATTAATATTTTTCTGCATCTATTGTCTCAATATGTACTTTAGCGGTTCCTTTTTCAATGAAATCAAGTTCTTTTGCGGCAGCATATGATAAATCAATTATCCTATTTTTACTAAATGGGCCTCTATCGTTTATTCTTACAATTACAGATTTATTATTCTCTAAATTTGTTACCTTGACATAACATGGTATTGGTAAACTTCTATGCGCTGCAGTTAGTTGATACATATCATAAACTTCTCTAATAGAAGTAAGTTTGCCATGAAATTTTTCGCCATACCATGATGCAATTCCTTCTTCAGTGAAATTGATATGGCTACCAAGCACATTATATTCTACATCAAATACATTATACGATTTTGGGTTACCATATTTACTATATTTTTCTAATTTTGGCACAACTGCATTAGGATTATTATTTTTATTTTTTTTTAATGCTGTGCAACTACAAAGTAGTAGTAATAAAAAAAAATTTATAAATATACGAAAATTCATTTTAAATTGACTATTGCTTTGCTTAAATCTGAAACAACCATTGCATAAAATACACTTGGATTATATGACATAATGGCTTTAAAATTTTTATAACCAAGTTTATACTGCTCTTTTTCCTGATTTAATAAGATTAAATACTTTTCCCCTTTTTGTTTAATACTTTTAAATAATATTTTATTTAATTTTTCATCGTCTATAGCTAGAATAATGTTATCTCCATTTTTAAATATATCTTTTAAATATTCTTTTTTTATTAGTATATCGCTATAAACAATATTTTTACCCTCCCATTCGCCTTTCTTTTTTAGATAATTTGCAACACTTGAATATATATCATGTTTATTATTCCATAAATCTATTTTTCCGTTACTGTCATAATCAACACCTAATTTGATGTAATTTGATGGCATAAATTGGGGGGCACCTAAAGCTCCTGCGTAAGAACCATAAATCGAGTTATAATCTAGCTTATTATTATAAGTTAATAATATAAAATTAATTAATTGATCTTTAAAAAACTCTGATCTTCTTTCATGCTTAAAAGCTAGAGTTCCTAAAGCATCTAAGGTTTTTGAACTCCCCATATCTTTTCCATAATTTGTTTCTACTCCTAGAAAAGCAACTATTAGTTCGGCTGGAACATTGTATTTACTTTCAATTTCTTTTAACAACGCATAATTCTTTATATAATATTTTTTTCCATCATTTATACGTTTTTTTGAAATAAAAATTTTTTTATATTCGTCCCAATTAAAAGTTCTTTCTGGAGCATTTGTCATTAAAGTTAGTACTTGCGAATTAAATTTTATTGATTCTAAAACTTTTTTGGAATAAGCAAAATCAACATTGTATTTTTTTTCCAAAGTAGAGGATATTTTATCTATTTCTCCCTTATAGCTATTTAATTCATTATTTTTTTCTTCTGAAAAAGTAAGTTTTGAATAAAAAATTATAATAAATACAGTAACTAATTTAAAACATATTTTTTTCATTTGACCCCCTTGAAATTGAAAATATTATACCAAAAGCAATGTAAATAGATAATAAAGAACTGCCTCCATGGCTTACAAGAGGCAAAACAACCCCAACAACAGGTAAAATTCCTATAGTCATCGCTACATTTACAATAATTAATATAATAAATATTATTGCTATGCATCCACCTACTATGCATGAGTATTGATTGTTAGCTCTGCGAAATAAAATATCTTTACATTTATAAATAATAAGAAAATATAAAGTAAATAAAATAATAACTCCAAGAAAACCAAGCTCTTCTGCTAATATAGAAAATATAAAATCTGTTTCTGTTTCAGGCAAAAATTGAAGAGACCCTTGTGTCCCATTTAAGAATCCTAATCCAAAAAATCCCCCAGAACCGACTGCTATCTTTGATTGTATGATTTGATACCCCATTCCTAAGGGATCAAGGGATGGATCAAACATGACAGAAATCCTATCTTTTTGATAAGGTAGTAAAAAAAATTTCCATAATACTGCTAAACATGTTGTAAAAAAAAACAAAATAAAATAAATATATTTTTTATTTAACCCTGCTAAAAATATAGCTACTACTCCGCATAAAAAAACTATTAAAGCGGTTCCTAAATCTGGCTGTTTTAAAATCAATATCGTAGGGCAAATTATTATAATTAAACATATAAAAAACTTTTTAGTATCAATAATTGAGTTTTCAGTTAAAGTAAGAAACCAAGCTATTGTCATAGGCAATATTATTTTAAAAACTTCTGATGGTTGAAAATTAAGCCCAAAAAAAGAAATCCATCTAACCGAACCATTTACAGTTTTACCGAAAAATAAAGAAAAAATTAATAAAAATAATCCTAATAAATACAAAATTGGAGTGATAGCTCTTATTTTACTAATGCTTATAGTGCTTACTATAAACATTAGTAAAATAAAAAAAAGCAATCTTATACTTTGTTTATAAATAAGATCTAAATTTTGGTTTGATGCGCTATATAATAAAATTAAACCATATATTGATGTGATTAATATAAATACAAGTAAGTCGTATTCCTTAAAACGTAAAAAAAAATTTTTAATCAATTTTTTTTCCTTAGTAATATTTCATCAAAATAATAATTTATGATTGTGTTACTAATCGGTGCAGCATACTTACTTCCACTACCAACATTCTCAATAACTGTAGCTATTACAATTTCTGGATTTTCTTTTGGAGCAAAAGCTATATACAATGAATGATCCCTTAAATGTTTTGCGACATTATTATCTCTCTTATCGTTTTTTTGCGATAATGTATATACTTGAACAGTGCCAGTCTTACCAGAAATATTATTATTTCTATTATTAGTAGACCAATAAGCGGTTCCATTTTGCTGATTTACTACTTTAAACATAGAGTCAACTATTAACTTCCAATGCTCTGGATTAATCTTATTTTTTAAAAAATTTTCTTTTTTTAGAGTACTTTTATTTTTTGTTTGTATTGTATTTTTTTTTAATCTTGGAATTAGTATTTTCCCTCTATTTGCAATTATACTTGTTGAATAAGCTAATTGCATAGGAGTCGCTAAAAAGTATCCTTGACCTATTACAGTTATGACTGTTTCTCCATGATTCCAATTTGTTCCAAATTTTTTTCGTTTCCACGCTTTACTTGGAAAAATTCCTTCTGATTCCGAAAAAACGTCAATTCCCAGTTTTTCACCAAATGAAAAATACTTAAAAAAAGATGAAATTTTTTCTATACCTAATTTATAAGCTATATTATAAAAAAATACATCACATGATTGTATTATAGATTTTTCTACATCAACAATACCATGACCTTCGGGCTTCCAATCTCTAAATCGTCTAGAACTTCCAGGTAATTTAAAAAATGAACCTGCATATATCTTAGTAGAAGAATCTATTATATTAAAATATAAGCCATTTAAGGCCATGATTGGTTTTATAGTAGATCCTGGAGAATATAAACCATTTAATGCTCTATTAAATAATGGATTACTTAATAATTTTTTAGATTCAATTATTTTTTCTTCACCACTCTTATGTGATACATGATTATAATTAACAGCGGGAGCACTAATCATTGCTAAAATATCGCCATTCCTAGGATCTAGGGCTACTGAAGCGCCAGTATAACCATTTAATTGATCATACATAAATTTTTGAAGCCGAATATCTATTGTTAAAAATAAATCATTTCCTGCAATAGGAGGCAGTTCGCTAATAACTTTTACTTCTTTTCCTGATACATCAACTTCTACTTTTTTTAATCCAGGCTTACCATAAAGGTACTCTTCATAATACCTTTCAGCTCCTGTTTTCCCAATATATTTGGCATTTCTGTACTTTCTTATATCGATATTTTTTAAATCTTTCTCATCAATACGACCTAAGTTTCCAATTACATGACTTGTAATCTCTCCATAATGATAAAATCTTCGAGTTAAATTTGATATCAAATTGAGCCCACCATATAAATGATTTATAGATAAAACTTTAGCTACCTCTTCTTCAGATAGGTCAGATTTTAAAATAATAGCATTTTGATAAATGTTTAAGTTCTTTTTATTATCAAAATTTTTAATGTCTATTTCAGTAAAATTTATTTCTTTCTTTATAGATTCAAGTATTTTTTTTTTATTTATATCTGCTATTTCTCTATCTAATTCAAGTGAGTGAGTAGGCAAAGTACTAGCTAATAGCACACCATTTCTGTCATATATATCTCCTCTTCTAGGATTAAGCTGAGTGTATTTCAAACTATTTTTTAAAGATAAATTGTAATAATACTGATTCTTAAATATTTGTATATAAAATATATATATTACTAAGAATAACGAAATAAAAATAAAAATTTTTAATAAAAAAGAAATTCTGTCATGAAATAAATTTTTATTTTTTTGTGAATTAAAATTTAAGAAAGATTTTTTCAAAGAAATTCCAGCTTTTATTTTAGGATTATTAAGTTTTTAGTTTTTTATATATTAGTTCTCTTAAATCATCTGCTAATAAATAAAAACAAGGTATAATTAGTAATATCAATACAGTGGCAATAAGTATGCCAAAACCTAAACTTACTGCCATCGGTGATAAAAATTTTGTTTGACCAGTTGAAAAAAATATAAGAGGAGAAACAGCGACAAAAGTTGTTAGTGAAGTCATAATAATTGGCCTGGCTCTAGCTACACCAGCTTTAACCACTGCTTCAATTTTACATATTCCTTCTTTTCTTAATTTTTGTATATAATCTACAAGCAATAGTGAATCGTTAACCACAATGCCGCTTAAAGCTAATAATCCTATTAGCGATAAAAATTGAAAATTGTACCCAAAAATTATATGCCCAAAGATTACACCAACAATACCAAATGGAATAGAAAGCATAACTACAAAAGGTTCTAATATTGTTTTAAATAATAAGCCTAATATAAAAAAAATCATAATTAATGCTATATAGCCAGACTTTTTCATATTTTCAAAATCTTCATTACTTCTCTTTTTTTCACCAAAATATTCATAATCAAAACTTTTATCCTTTTCAAAAATAGCTTTATATTTTTTATCAAATAAAGCAGTAACCTCATTTGGAGTAATAATATTAGAGTCAACATTTGCTTTTATAATTGACAATCTTTTCCCATCTCTTCTTCCAATAGTATTAAGACTTCTAGATACTTCTAGATCAGCAATCTCTGACAAATAAACTGTCATGCCAGATTTTAGTACAATAGGTAATTGGTAAATTTTACTACTATCTTTTCTGTACTCCTCTGAATATATTAACCTTACAGGGGTTCTCTCACCTAATAAATTTATATATGCAGTTTCTAATCCTAAAAACCCAGTTCTTACTGATTCAGCAATGTCGGCCTGAGTTAGCCCTAACTCTTTTCCTCTATTATTTATTGTGTATTTAAATTCTGTCTTTCCAGGATCTTGGTCATGTTCTGCATCTTTAACACCATATATCTTTGATAAAAATTCTTCCACTTCTTCGCTATACTTCTTTAATTTATTTTGATCTTGACCAGTAATACCTATAACTATATCTGCCCCACCAGGCCCTCCAGCTGGTCTAGAAACTGATAATTTTTGTATGTTAGATATTGAAGATAATCTTTCTCTTAATATATCTGTAATTTCATTCTCACTTCTTTCCCTTTCCCCAAAACTTGAAAATGAAAAATTAAATATTGGTACAAATACATAATCAATAATACCTTTCGGTTTACTCTTTTTTAAAGATACAATAATTTGTATATACTGACTTCCTTTATCAAATCTATTTAAATCTTTAAAGCTTAACCCAATATTAGTATATAAAGACATTAACTCATTTTCTTTTAGCTCATCTAAAATTATTTTTTCCATTTTAATAGCAACTTTTTCGCTATCTTGAACACTACTAGTAATACTGGTTTCAGCATTTATAAAAAATTGCCCTGATTCAACTTCTTCAAACTGATTATATGGCATTCTAGTAACAGCAAAGGCAATCATAATAAAAAAAATTCCAGTCGCAAAACTTACAGCTAGATATTTATTATTAATAGTTACTCTTAAATATTTTTCGTATAAAGATAATACTGCATTCCATTTTTCTTTTTTTGTATCATGTACTTCAGCTTTTTTTAAATATCTCGCACAATGCCCAGGTAATACAAAAAAAGCTTCTAATAAAGATCCAAGTAGTGCTATAGAAACCACAACTGGTATAACTTCCACAAACTTTCCTAGTGTTCCAGTAATACTTAAAATGGGTAAAAATGCTACGATTGTAGTTGTAACAGACGCCATTATTGGCCAAAAAACTTCTTTTGCTCCAATACTTGCTGCTATAACTGGGTCCATTCCATTTTCAATATGTCTATAAGTATTTTCTGTAACAATAATAGAATCATCTACAATCAAACCTAATGCAATTAAAAATGCAAAAAGAGATACCATATTTATAGTATAGCCAAAAATATACATTCCAAAAGATGCAAATAAAAATGCTATTGGCACGCCAAAAGAATTTATATAAGCTACTTTTTTATTTAAAAATAATGTCAAAGTAATAAATAATAAAATAATACCTAAAATACCTGACGCTTTTATCAAATCAAGTCTTTCTCCTACATTTAAAGAAAAATCACTAAAAACAGTTACTTTTATACCAGGTGGTATTGAATAGTTATTTACTGTATTTTTTACATCTTCAGCTACTTGAAAAATAGAAGCTTTAGATGTCTTAGTTATAGTCATATTTACAGCTTTTTTGCCATTAAATCTTCCTATTGAACTTTCTTCTTCTAATCTCTTTTCTATTAAAGCAACTTCTTTCAGTAATAATTGACCCCCTATTTCATTATTTTTAAGCGTAATATTTTCTATAGCTTCTATAGAAGATGAACCTATTCCTCTTAGCAAAATATTACCCTCTATAGCTTTTACGGAGCCCCCAGGAAGATCACGAATGTTACTTTTTAATGCATGAATAATTTCTTTCATAGAAATATTTTTAATAGAAATTATTGTTGGATCTATAATAACCCAAACTTCTTCATCTCTATTTCCAGCTATACCAACGCTTGTCACTCCATCAAGTGTCATAAAATTTTGTTTTAAATCTTTTGCATAAAAAAATAAAGAACTTTGACTATTGTCGCCAAATATACTTACACTAATGACTGGAAATCTTGTTTTAATTCTAGTAATCATAGGTTTATCAGCTTCATCAGGAAAGTCTTCTAATCCATCAACTAAATCCTTAACATTTCTTAATAAGTCATCAACATCTGCTTCAGGTTTTAATTTTATAGTTATTTGAGAAACACCTTCTTCGCTTCGAGAATAATGATAATCAACATCTAAAAGACCATCTAAACTGTCTTCAATTGGGATAGTAACTTCTTTTTCAACTTCTTCGGGGGTAGCACCATCATATAAGGTAGTA
>CAXNNI010000033.1:0-7988 GCA_964203715.1 Gammaproteobacteria bacterium | reverse complement strand
TAATACTAATAGAGTCTTTCTCAACAACAGGTAACAGCTCTGATGGCATCGAATACCATGATAATATGCCAAAAAATACAATTAATATTATAACTAAATTAACAACAAAATGATTTTTTATTGAAAAATCTATCATATTAATTTTGCTTTTTTGATATTAAAACTTCTTGATCATCTGAAAGCGAACTTACATCTGTTACAACCATAATCTCTCCATTTTTTATATTTCCATTTATAAGATATCTATCATCAAACCTTGTAACAATATTAACTTCTCTTTTTTGTAATTTTCTATTTAAAACAATAAAGACAGATTTTTTATTATTATCATTTAATACCGATGAAACTGGCACGGCAAAAATATTATTTATTTTAGAAAGTGTAAATTTTGCTGTTGCTGTCATACCTGTGCTTAACTTTTTTTCTTTTAGTCTTACTCGTAGCAAGTGAGTATATGTTTCTAAGTTTGGACTAGTTTGAAATGATGCTAATTTACCTAAAAAAGTGACACCATTTACTTTTACTTCAACAGGCATATTTAATTGTAAATTATCTACAACATCCCTTCTTACTTCAACATAAAGATCTAGACTAGATATATCTATTAAATTAGCAATAACTATATTAGGAGTAACAGCATCACCTTCATCTAAACTAATTTCATTTATAACACCTGAAAATTTTGCTTTTAAAAATGTTTTATTAAAATCTTGTTCTGCTTTATACATATAAGACTCTAATTCAATTTGTTTTTGAACAGTTTTATCATATTGAGATCTTGATAATAAGGACTTTTTATCAAGCACCTCCATTCTTTCAACTTCTTTAGTTTGTAATTGATAGTTTTTTTTTGCTAAATCAAAAAGTTTTTTATAAATATAATATTCTTCTAAAATTAAAATTTTTTCACCTAATTTAACGAATTGACCAGGCTCTACTAATCTTTTTGAAACCTTTCCATTCATTTCAAATTTTAATTCTGCTTTTTTAGACGGTTCTAACCTTCCTGTATATTCAACTGTAGGTGCTATGTCTTGAATTTCTAATGTTATAGTATTTACAAATACTAGAGGTTGCTTTTTAATAATAACTTCAGTTTCTGGATTGAAAATCAAAAGTGCAACAGAAGCAAAAATAAATAAAACAAGAACAATTAAACTCAATACGCCCTGTGAGGCTTTATTAATAAAGTTTTTTAAATTATTCATAATTCTATTACCTAATCCTATAATTTCAATTATTATCTGAAACTTTTCATATATAATACACGATACTATGCATATGGTTAATTTAATTAATATAATAATATTCTTTGTTGCTATTTTTTCGACTAAAGCAACTTCTCAGGGATTTAATGAGAATAATTATTTTTGTTGTTCCGAATATAAAGTATACAAAACTTCTACAGAAAATAATCAAGAAAATAACTTTGTAGATAAAGAAAATTATTCAAGTGAAATTATAAATATTGAAGCAAACGAGTCATTTCGCGATGAAAAAAAACAAATTACTATTCTTCAAGGAGCTGCGGAAATATCTAAGGGCACAGAAAAACTAAAAAGTGATCTAGCAAATATTTTGCAAAATGAAGACAGAGCAAGACTTTCTGGAAATGTTATATATGAAAATAAAGAATTAATAATAAAATCTCCATATGCTGAATATAACACTAATACCGAAAGAACAGACTTCATAGCTCCAACTTATAATCATTCATCTTTAAATATTTCCGGTAAAGCTAGCTATGGAGTACATTTAAAAAATAAAAAAATGTTTTTAAAAAACTCTTCATATACAACATGCGATCTACTTAATCCAGACTGGAATCTTATTAGTGAAGTAACTGAATTAGACTTTGAAAGTGGAATTGGAAAAAGTTCAAATGTTTTTATAACAATTAAGGATATCCCTTTTTTTTATTCTCCATTCATGCAGTTTTCCATAGATGAACAAAGAAAAACTGGTTTTTTAGTGCCTGAATTTTCAGGAAACTGGATAAAAGGCCCTGATATTATTACTCCCTTTTACTGGAATATTGCAGAAAATATGGATATGTTAATAAAGCCAGGATACATTCAAGAGAGAGGGAGTTTAATTGAATCTACCTATAGATATTTAAATAAAAATAACGCTGGCTCAATTCATTTATTTTATTTAGATAATGATTCTAAGTATAAAAAATCAGGAAAAAATACTAAAAGTAATAATGATAGATACAACTTTTATTTTACACATCATCAAACTTTTGAAAATAATATAGAAATTGATTTATTATATGATAAATTTTCAGACAAGGATTATTTTGATGACTTTGGACATGGAATTTTTCAAAGTAGTACATCATATAGAACAAGACATGCAAAAATTAATTATAATTTCAATGGATGGGACATAAACTCAAGATTTCTTGGTTACCAAATATTCGATAAAAATATTTCTACAAGTGATCAACCATATGATATTTTACCAGAAATAATTATCAAAAAAAGATGGGATCAAAATTTTATTAACTATGATGTAGATAGCTCATTTTCTAAGTGGAAACATGAATCAGAAGTTGATGGGAGTAGGATAGATTTTCAACTTGCTTTAGATAAAACTTTTTCGCTAAAAAGCCTAAATATAAAACCAAGATTCAAAATTCAACATACGAGTTACAACTTAGACAATCAAATTGAAGGTTATACCTCAAGTCCGAGCAAAACTATCCCAATATTTACCTTAGACAGCGAATTAATATTATCTAAGAAAATTGCTAGCACGAATACCGTTCATCAAATAAAACCTAGAATTTTTTACCTATATTCTAGAAGAGAAAATCAAGATGATATTCCGCTATTTGATACCAAACTTAATGAATTTTCTTATGATCAATTATTTAGAGATAATAGTTTTTCTGGCTTAGACAGAAATAATGATACTAACCAACTGACTTTAGCAATTTCATCAAATCTGTATGATGTAGATAAATCTAGAAATACTTTAATAGCAAGTATCGGACAAATTTTATATTTTGACGACAGAAAAGTATCTACTAATAATAGTAATACAGTAGAAAGTCGAGCAAATTCAAGTATCGTAGCTGAAATACTATATCAACCAACTGAAAGTATAAATTTAAAATCTACTTTTATGTTTGATTCAAAAGGTGGGAACGATAAAACACAAAAAAATATTCATTCTTTTCAGTATAGAGGAAAAGGAAGTAATGTTTACAACGCAAGCTATAGATATACAAAAGATGATATCGAACAAGGTGATATAAGTTTTGTTCATCAAATAAAAGATAACTTAAATGTTTTAGGAAGATGGAATTATGATTTTAAAAATAATTTAAACGGAAAAAATGATGGTGATATTGAAACTTTAAGTGGTTTAGAGTACGAGAGCTGTTGTTGGAAAATGAGAGTTGTTCATAGAAAATTCAAAACAAACACTGAAAACTATGAAAAAGATATATATTTTCAGATAATGTTAAAAGGTTTAACTGATGTTGGAACTCCACTTGGTGATATAATTGCTAGCAGCATTAAGGGATATATGAATAAAGACAAAGAATATTAAAAATGAAATATACGACTTTTACATTACTAGCGATATTATTTTGCTCAAATGCTTTTTCTAAAATTTTAGATGAAGCAATTATTATTATAGGAAATGACGTAATAACTAGAGCAGAATTCGAAAAAAAACTCAAGTTTACAATAAATCAATTTAAAATTAACTCCAATAGTATTCCTGAAAATGATGAAATATTTCATGAAAAACTTTTAGATCATATGGTTAATGTAAGGTTGCAAATTAATTATGCAAAAACAAGAGGGATGAATATTCAAGAGTCTATGGTTGATCAAGCAATGGAAAACATTGCAAATAAACAAAATTTAACCTTGACTAAATTTAGAGAAAAAATTATTGATCAAGGTTTAGATTATAATATTTATAGAAGTTCTCTAAAAGAAGAGTTAATTACGAGAGAAATACAAAAGAGAGTTGTTTCTGATAGATCTCAAATAAGTTCAAAAGAAATTGATGATTTCGTTAAACATCAATCACATATATTTACAGAAGATAATCAGTATAAAATATCTATTATACTAGTATCTCATGATCGCGACGCTACAATAGATTCTCAAAAAAAAGCAAAAGAAAAAATTAAAATGATTCAAGAAAAATTTCTTAATGGAGAAAATTTTTCAAATCTAGCAAAAAATTATTCTGACAGCGAAAATGCATCATTAGGTGGTGATTTGGGCTGGAAAAAAATGCACGAAATCCCAAAAATATTTTTAAAAGATTTAGAAATAACAAAAAAAGGAAACTTAAGCAATATTATTGAAACAGAAAATGGTTATTATATTTTCTATTTAGAAAATTTAAAAGAAATGATCAATAATGAAATAGAAGAAAGGAAAGTTAGACATATTTTAATAAAAACTAACGCTATTGTTACAGATGAAATTGCAAAAAATAAACTTTCATTACTAAAAAAAAGAATTGAAAATGGAGAAACATTTTCAAGTATAGCCAAAGGACACTCTGAAGACGCAACTTCTGCAGTGTCAAATGGTGAAATTAGTTGGTCATCAAAAGGCTCATTTGTTGCTGAATTTGAGGATAATATTAATAAGCTTCCTCTAAATAAAATAAGTGAGCCTTTTTCAACCCAATTTGGATGGCATATTTTGGAAGTTTTAGAAAAAAGAATCCAAAAAAATACTGAGGAAATAAAAAAAAATTTAGCAAAAGAATTTATTATGAAAAGTAGGTCAAATGAAATTATTAATAATTGGTTAATAGAATTAAAACAGCAAAACTTCATAAAGTATTTTTTTAAAGATAAAAATAATATTTCGGAAAGAAATTTAGAAATACAAAAAGTTTGGGATCCGTTTTATTAATGAAAAATTTTCCAAAAATACTTTTAATACCAGGCGATCCATCTGGAATTGGATACGATATTATTCTTGATATAGCAAGAAAAAATTTTCAATCAAAACTAATTGTGATTGCGAATATTAAACACTTATATGAAAGAGCTAAACTATTAAAAAAAAAAATTAATTTTATTAATGTAAATATAAATGATAAAAAAATACCTTATAATATCCGCGGATATATTTATGTACATAACATAGAACACAAAAATATTATCAAGGTAGGAAAGCCCAGTACAAAAAACGTACCTTTAATTTTAAATTCTCTTGATATAGCAATTGATGCCTGTATTAAAAATGTTGCTGATGCATTAGTTACAGGTCCTGTAAATAAAGACATAATAAATAAATTTGGAGTAAGCTTTTATGGTCACACTGAATATATAGCAAATAAGACTGGTGGCGAACCAATAATGATGCTACATACAAAAGATTTAAAAATCGCTTTATTAACAACTCATATTCCACTACATATGGTTCCAAAATACATAACAAGAAAAAAAATAGAATCTTATATAAAAATCATATCAAAAGAATTAGATATAAAATTTGGAATCAAAAACCCTAAAATAAACGTATGCGGATTAAATCCACATTCTGGTGAAAATGGGTATTTTGGAATTGAAGAAAAAAAAATTATTACCCCAGCAATAAAAAATATGCAAAAAAAAGGCTATAGAGTTAATGGTCCCTATTCTGCAGATACAATATTTTTAAAAAAAAATTCAGATATAATTTTAGCTATGTTTCATGATCAAGCATTACCAGTGATAAAAACACTAGGCTTTGGCAACATTGTAAATACTACTTTAGGTCTTCCTATCATTAGAACTTCAGTAGATCATGGAACAGCAACAGAAATAGCTGGAACAAATAAAGCTAACTCAGCAAGTTTACTTTCTGCAATTGAAACTGCAATAACAATTATTAAGAAAAAAAATGCTAGAAAAAATAAAACCAAATAAAAATTTAGGACAAAACTTTTTAATAAATACCTATACCATTAACACTATTATAGATATATTAAATATATCCGAAAACGATTATGTTATTGAAGTTGGTCCAGGTACAGGTGCCCTAACTGATCATTTAATAAAAAAAACAAAAAATTACATTGGTATAGAAAAAGACTTAAATCTTTGTAATTTTTTAAGAATTAAGTATAAAAATAAAATAGATATTAGAAATGATAATATTTTAAAAATTGACTTAAATAATATATACAAAGAAAAATATAAATTTATAGGAAATATACCTTACAATATTTCGACAAAGCTATTAATGAATTGTATAAAAAAAAGAAAAAATTTTTCTGATATTCATTTTATGCTTCAAAAAGACTTCGCTGATAGAATTATATCTAAACATGGAAATAAAATTTTTGGAAGACTTTCTGTTTTTATACAATTATTTTTTGAAACTGAAAAATTTATTGATATTGCTCCATTCGATTTTTACCCTGAACCAAAGGTTTACTCTTCTTTTTTGCGCTTAATACCAATTGAAAATATTTTATTAGATGATAACGAAATAAACTCTTTTTTAAATTTTATTCATATTATATTTAATACTCGAAGAAAAAAAATTAAAAATTGTCTAAATGTAGATTGTAATAACTTATATGATAATATGGACAAAAGAGCTGAAGAACTATCTATAGAGCAAATGATAAAATTATTTAGAAATTTAAAAAATGACAGAAAATTTATATAAAATTAATATAATAGTTAAGAGTGAATATATTGAACATTATTCTGAGCCAGAGCAGGACAAATACGTTTTTGCTTATACAGTAACAATTAAAAATTTAGGAAAAGTCCCAGCAAAACTTATTAGCAGACATTGGGTGATAACTGATTCTAACCAAAAAATTCAAGAAGTAAAAGGTTTAGGAGTTATTGGAGAACAGCCAAGATTAAAGTTTAATGAATCTTTTGAGTATACTAGCGGAACAGTTTTAAAAACCCCTGTTGGAACTATGGAAGGAACATATCATATGCTTGCAGACAATGGCTATAAATTCGAAACTAAAATACCATTATTTTTATTAAAAATACAAAATATTCTTAATTAACATGTCTACTTATGCCATTGGTGACATTCAAGGTTGTTATAAAGAATTTAAAGAATTATTAAATATAATAAAATTTAATAAAAAAAAAGACAAATTATGGTTAACTGGCGATTTAGTGAATAAAGGGCCAAAATCATTTGATGTTATTAAGTATCTAATGGATTTAGAGGAAAGCGCTATTACAGTGCTAGGTAATCATGATTTTTACTTAATTGCCTCATACTTTAAAGCAAAACCATGGCCTAATAAAAATAATTTATTTGATGAGATTCTTAATCATAAAGAAAGTGATAAAATCATAAAATGGTTAAGAAACCAAAAAATTATATACTTTGACGAAAAACTTGAATGTATTCTTGTGCATGCAGGAATTCATCCATCATGGAAAATTCAAGAAATATTATTAATTTCACAAAAAATAGAAAATTTATTAAAAAGCGAAAGATGCGAAAACTTCGTTAAATCTTTGTGGAGTAATGAGCCAAATAAATGGAACTCAAGACTCAATATTAAAGATAAACTTATATTTGCAGTAAATGTTTTTACAAGAATCAGATATCTTAATAAAGACTTATCATTGGATTTTAATACAAAATCAAACCCTATAGATGCTAATTTAGATGAATTAATACCTTGGTATGAATGTAATCATGATTTATTTAATAAATATATGTTCATTATTGGCCATTGGTCAACTTTAGGATATAAAAAAAATAAACATTTAGTTTCTATAGACACTGGCTGTGCATGGGGCAATAAACTTACTGCAATTAAAATTTTAAAAGATAAAAATATTAAAAAATATGATATACAATGCTAGGCATTACAAATTTAATAATTTAAATTAAATAAGTATCATTCAAAAAAATTTCACACTTAAAATCATGACTATTATACGCGTTTTTTTTGTATGAATTAGACTCTATCTTTTTCCAATTTGAAAAATCAAAATTAGGAAAATATTTGTCTCCATCGAT
>CAXNNI010000032.1:0-8287 GCA_964203715.1 Gammaproteobacteria bacterium | reverse complement strand
TGATAAACATGTGATTTTAGTTGACGATGTTCTTTACACTGGTAGAACAACAAGAGCGGCAATAAATGAAATTTTTGATTTTGGAAGGCCACTTTCAGTAACGTTAGTAGTTTTAATAGATAGAAATGGTAGGGAACTACCAATCTCAGCTGATATTGTCGGAGAAAAATTAGAGTTAGATCATCATAAAGATATTAAATTATTGGGACCTGATTCAATGATTATAGAAATAATTGACAAATAAATAGGTAATAGTTGTGATTGAGAGCAATAAAAAAGGTCAAACGAAAATGGTTTCTCAGAAGCAACTTCGTCATTTTTTAGATATTGAGTATCTTTCCAAATCTTTAATATTAGATATTTTAGATTTAGCTGAATCATTTGCAGGAGTTTTTGGACAACCAGTAAAAAAAGTTCCATTATTAAGAGGAAAAACAATTGTAAATTTATTTTTTGAAGCAAGCACAAGAACAAGAACAACTTTTGAGTTAGCAGCTAAAAGATTATCAGCAGATGTATTAAATATTAACGTAGACTATAGTGCTACAAAAAAAGGTGAAACGCTTTTGGATACTTTAAGGAATCTAGAAGCAATGCATTGTGATATGTTTATTGTAAGACATCCATCATCTGGTGCTTTAGAATTTATATCAAAAAACGTATCACAAAATACAAGCGTTATAAATGCCGGTGATGGCAGTCATGCTCATCCAACTCAAGCAATGTTAGATATTTTTACAATTAGAAAATATTTTCCTGAATTTCAAAAAATTAAAGTTGCAATTGTTGGAGATATTCTTCATTCAAGAGTCGCAAGATCTTTAATACATGCTTTAAAAATTCTTGAAGTTCCAGATATTAGAGTTATTGGACCTAAAACACTTTTACCTATAGGGGTAGAACATATGGGAGTTACACCATATGTTAATATGAATCAAGGAATAAAAGATTGCGATGTGGTGATAATACTTAGATTGCAAAAAGAAAGAATGGATTCTAGTTTTATACCAAATGAGTGTGAATACTATAATCTATATGGATTTACACAGAAAAGACTTAGTCTAATTGCGAAAAATGGAAAAGTTATGCATCCAGGACCAATAAATCGTGGAGTTGAAATAAATTCTGAGGTTGCTGATGGCGATAAATCGCTAATACTTCAGCAAGTATCTAACGGAATTGCTGTCAGAATGGCTATTTTATCACTCTCAATGCAACCGTAGCAAAAATAATATAATGGATGATTTAATTATAAAATCAGGAAAACTAGTAAACCCAGGAGGTGAAATTTCTGGTATTCATGATATCTTTATAAAAAATGGAAATATTGTAGGTATAGGAAAAGATAATCAAAAATTAAATTCGCCAAAAATAATTGATGCAGCAGGTTATATAGTTTGTCCAGGTTTAGTAGATTTATCAGTTAGATTTAGAGAGCCAGGCCTAGAAAAAGAAGTTAACATACTTAGCGAATCTAAAGCAGCTGTTTCTTCAGGTATCACAACAGTTTGTTATATGCCTGATACCCAACCTGTTATTGATACACCAGCGCAAATTAAATTAGTTGAAGAAATTTTTAAAAGTGTTGCTTTGTGCAAAGTTAAAGTTTTAGCTTCATTAACAAAAGGACTTGAAGGAAATATATTAAGCTCAATGGCTGAGCTAAAAAATGCTGGCGCAATTGGATTGACTAACTGTTTAGATCCAATTAAAAATTCTTTAGTTTTGAGAAGAGCAATGGAGTACGCATCTGGGCTGGATATAACAGTATTTTATCAACCTCAAAATGAATATTTAGCTAATTTTGGATGCGTGCATGAAGGAAAAATATCTTATAAACTAGGTTTATCTGGCATACCTTCGGTAGCAGAATCTGTTGCAGTTGCGGAAGCAATTCTTTTAATGAAGTTAACAGGAGTAAAGTTGCATTTATGCAGAATTTCTTGCTTAGACTCATTAATGCTTATAAAAAATGCTAAATTACAAAATTTACCTATAACTGCAGATGTTGCAATACATCAATTATTTTTTGATGAAAATGCAATTGATAATTTTAATAGTGATTTCCATGTTATTCCGCCTTTTAGAACAAGTGAAGATCTGGCGGCTTTGCAGAACGCTATTTCAGATGAAATGATAAATGTAATATGTTCTGATCATCAACCGCATAATAACGATTCAAAACAAGTACCATTTCCTCAAACAAAGTATGGTATATCTTCGATAGAATTATTACTCCCACTAATTATGGAATTAGTAGATTTAAATTTAATAGATATTAACACTGCAATTGCAAAAGTAACTACAAATCCTGCAAGTATATTAGGAATAAAAGCTGGTGTAATTAGAGAGGGTTATCCTGCTGATATTTGTATTTTTAAGAAAGAAGAATGGGTATTTAATAATATTAAAAGTTTAAGTTCGGGAAAAAATAATCCATATGTAGGAAGAAAATTTAATACAAAAGTTTATAAAACAATTTCTAATGGAAATATTGTTTTTGAAAATAAATAAATTTTAAATTTCTTTTGGTTTATCATTATTAATTAATAATAATTAAGTAAAATTATGTGTAATATAAAAGATAATATTATAAGTATAAAAAAAGATATTAATGATTGCGAAATAAAGGCAAATAGAAAAAAAAATAGCGTTATATTAATGGCAGTAAGCAAAGCTAGAAATATAGATGATATAAAAAAAGCTTACAGTGTAGGTCAAAAAGATTTTGGAGAAAATTATATTCAAGAAGCGATAAAAAAAATTATAGATTTGAAAGATTTCGGCATTAATTGGCATTTTATAGGAAGTGTTCAGAGTAATAAATCAAAGTTAATAGCCCAGTATTTTGATTGGATTCATAGTATAGATAAAATAAGCACATTGAAAAAAATTAATGATTATAGTAATGATTTAAAAAAAATTATGAATGTATGCATTCAAGTAAATGTGGATCTAGAAAGCACAAAAGCCGGCTTAAATATTGAAGAAGTTGAAAATTTTTTAAATGAAGCAAGTTACTTAAAAAATATTAATTTAAGGGGATTAATGGCTATACCATTACAAAAATCTGATTTTAGTTTGCAATTAAAGTCTTTTAAAAAACTTAAGAATTTATTTGATAGTCTTGTATACAAAGGTTATAAACTGGATACTTTATCAATAGGAATGAGTGCAGACTATAGAGCTGCAATTGAATCTGGCTCAACCATTATTCGGATCGGAGCTGCAATTTTTGGTGAAAGAACAAAATGAAAATAGCATTTATAGGATACGGTAATATAGGAAATGCTTTAATAGGCGGTATTTTGTCATCGTTTCGGTTATCTCAAGACATTTGTATTTTTCATAATCAAGATCACATAAAAAAGAAATTAGAAAAATGCGAATTTATAAAATCAGGTGACAAATGTAAGGATTTTTTTGATATAATTTTTCTTTGTATTAAACCTAAAGATATAGAGTCAGCTATAAATGATAATAAAAAAATTTTTTTAGATAAACAAATTATTGTTTCTGTTGTAGCTGGAGTAAGTATTGCGAGTATAAAAAAATATATTGATAAAGATATATCTGTTATAAGAGCAATGCCAAATTTATGTGCAATATTTGGAGAAAGTATAACAGGTATTTGTACTGAAAATTTTATAGATATTGAAAAAAAAGAATATGTAAAAAATATTTTTAAAAGTATTGGGCATGTTAGAGAAATTAATGAAAACGAAATGCACTTATTTACAGCAATCTTTGGAAGTGGACCAGCTTATATAATGTATTTTATTGAATCACTAATGAACAGTGAAAATTTTGATAGTATAACCAAAGAAGATAAGCAGCAACTATTACTTTATCTATTAAATAGTACGTCAAAAATTCTCCTTAATTCAGAAGATATAAAAGAACTTAGGTCTAGAGTTTCATCAAAAGGTGGAACAACAGAGGAGGCGTTAAAAGTTTTTGAAGAAAAAAACTTTTTAGAAATTATAAGATTAGCAATAGATGCTGCAAAAAAAAAATCATTTAAATTATCTCAATAGAGTCACAAGATAATGTCAAACTACTTAATAGAAATTAGTTATTTTTTATTAGATTTACTAATAAGTTTTATAATACTTATTTTTTCTTTAAGACTACTTCTCTCTTTTTTTAATGCAAGTAGTAGCAATTCAATAGTGCAATCAATAATTAAAATTTCTAAACCACTAAAATCTTTTCTTTTCTTTATACCGAATATAAAAAGATTAGAAACTTCAAGTTTTTTAATAATTATTGTTGCTCATTTTATAAATTTATATATCGAAGGTATAAACTCAGGAACAGGAACAACGACTTTAAAATTAATAATATTTTCTTTTCAAAAATCTATATTTACTCTTTTAAATACTTTAACAATTATATTTATAATATTGGCTATATCAAGTTGGTTTACTAAAAATAGCAGAAATTCTTCTTTAGATATTGTTTATCAAATAGCAAATCCTATTCTAGTTAATATAAGAAAAATAATACCAACAGCTATAGGTGTAATAGATTTTTCTGTAATAATTGTTTTAGTTTTAATATATTTCATTAATTATTTTGTGCATATTATTTTTTCATACTTATTTGTATAATTTTATAAATTGATATATTATATTTTTACACCGATTTGAAAACAGCTTGCGGGTGGGAAATACAGCTAAAGCGAAAATTATCTAGCATAGCCATTATTCCCAATTTATAAAATAGTGATTTCAAATATAAAATTTTGGGCAATATTATGAAAAATAAATTTGGTGAAAATTCTATTGGTTTAGTTACTCCAAAAGTAGTTGAAATAAAGTATAAGCTTGAACTTGATTGTGGTAAAAACTTAGAAAACTTTAATTTAATTTACGAAACATATGGAAAATTAAACAGTGAAAAAAATAATGCAATATTAATTTGTCATGCATTGTCCGGTGATCATCATGCTGCAGGATATCATGATATTAATAATACAAAGCCTGGTTGGTGGGACTCATCCATTGGACCAGGAAAAGCATTTGATACTGATAAATTTTTTGTAGTTTCTCTAAATAATTTAGGTGGATGCATGGGTTCAACAGGTCCTAATTCTTTAAATAATATTACAGGTAAGCAATATGGTCCCGATTTTCCAATTGTTAGTGTTAGTGATTGGGTAAATAGCCAAAAACTTCTTGCAGATTATTTAGAAATTAAAGAATGGGCTTGCGTGGCTGGTGGAAGTTTAGGCGGTATGCAAGCAATGCAATGGACAATAAGTTATCCTGATAAAGTAAAAAATTCAATAATAATAGCGGCGGCTGCAAAACTTTCAGCACAAAATATTGCATTTAATGAAGTTGCAAGACAAGCAATAATCACAGATCCAGAATTTCATAATGGAAATTATAATAATTACAATACTATTCCGAAAAGAGGGCTTAGTATAGCTAGAATGCTTGGACATATTACTTATTTGTCTGAAGATTCTATGAGACAAAAATTTGGAAGAGACTTAAGAGAAGGAAAATTACATTTTGGTTACGATGTAGATTTTCAAGTTGAAAGTTATTTAAGATATCAGGCTCAAGCTTTTGTTGACAGATTTGATGCGAATACGTATCTTTTAATGACTAAAGCTTTGGATTATTTTGATCCGGCAAAAGAATATAGTGGAGAATTATCTGAGGCTTTTAAAAAAACTAATGCAAGATTTTTAGTTGTCTCATTCACAAGTGACTGGAGATTTTCATCATCAAAATCACATGAAATAGTAAAGGCGTTAGTTAAAGCAAGAAAAAATGTTTCATATTCAGAAATCGACGCAAATCAAGGCCATGATGCATTTTTAATGCCTATACCAGAGTATATAAATGTGTTAAAAAATTTTATAGAAAATATTTTATAAGAACATAATGAATAGAAAAGATTTTAAAATAATATCAGAATGGATAAAAACTAACTCAACAGTTTTAGATTTGGGTTGTGGAGATTCTACTTTATTAGATTTTTTAATTAAAAATAAAAGTGTGACCGGGTATGGCCTTGAAAAAAACATTATTCAAGTTCAGGATTCATTAAAAAAAAATATAAATGTTTTGCAAGTGGACTTTAAAAAAGCGCTATCAGAATATTTTGAAAATAATTTTTTTGATTATGCAATCATGACACAAACACTCCAAGAAAATAAAAATCCAGATAAAATAATACTAGAAATGCTTAGGGTAGCAAGAGAAGGCATTGTGACATTTCCTAATATGGGTTACTGGAAAAATAGAATACAATTAGGATTTTTAGGTGTTATGCCGATATCAGAATCTTTGCCATATAAGTGGTTTAATACGCCTAACATACAGTTATGTTCAATAAAAGATTTTGAAATATTGTGTAAAAAATTGGACATAATAATAATTGAAAAAAAAGTTTTAAATAAAAATTATTCTTCAGACTTTTTGTCAAGAAAAATTCCAAATTTTTTTGGAGAAATAGCGCTTTATAAATTTAAAAAAAATTAAATATTTGTATTTATTTTTGCTTTTATAAAATCTGCATGATCAACGTACAAGAAATCACAAAGTTTTCTAATTCTGTGCTCCTCATATTTATCGATTAAATCATCAGCTCTTGCAACAGTCCATGCCATGTTAATAAGATTAATCTTTTGAGATTCGTCATAACTGTCATTTATTATTTTAATAAATTTTCTTAGGCAATTAATATCTTTATGTAAATTTAAGGCTTCTGTGGTTAGCCACTCAGCTTTTTCTTTTGATAACTTAAAATTTTCTTCAAATAATTTAATGATTGAGTTTATTTCAATTTTTTCAATTTTAAAGTCTGAGTAACTAACTTCTATTAAAAGAATCGCGCAAGCTAATTTATCATCAATAATATTTTCAAAATTATCAGATTTTTTTTTTAAAATGTCTTTTAAAAAATTAAATATACTCATGTTTTAAATAAAAAACTTACCTTAAAATTTTTTTAATTTTGATTATAATACATTGATAATTATTTATTAACAATATAGAGTAATACAAATTTTTTGAAAAAACTATGAATAATTATACTACAGAAGATTTTTTGTATATAACAAAAATTGTTATGAAGGTATTAGACACCTGGAATCTTACAACCGAACAAACAGTTAAAATATTAGGTCTTCCTGAAAAAACCAATAAAAGAGAATTAGATAAATACAGAAATCTTAAGTCTTTTCCAAGTAATGAATTGCTTGTCAAAAGGTTAAGTCACATTGTTGGAATTTCTGATGCATTGCGCACTACTTTTCCGAGAAATTCTAGTATGGCAGAAAAGTGGCTAAAAACTAAGCATAGGAGATTTGATAATATGACTCCTTTATCTGTCATACTTAGTGATGATTTAAATGGTCTGTATAAAGTAAGAGCCGAGTTAGACTGCACATTTGCATGGAATTCATCTTTATGAAAAAGCTATACAAAATAAAAAATTCAAAATTACATGGTAGAGGATTATTTGCATCATGCTTTATAAAAGCAAATACAGATATAATTGAATATGTTGGAAGAAAAATTAAAAAATCACAATCAGATAAAATAGCTAGTAAGCAATTAGAAAAAGCTAAAAAAAATGAAAAAGAAGGACAAGTATATATTTTTACATTAGATGACAAATACGATATAGATGGAAATATTACTTATAATAATGCAAGATACATGAATCACTCCTGTGATCCAAATTGTGATACAGACATAATAGACGGTAAAATTTGGATTAGATCATTTAAAAATATTAAAGCTGGCGAAGAGCTTACATATGATTACGGATTTTCTTTTCATAAAAATAATTTTAAAGAGTATATATGCAACTGTGAATCAAAAAAATGTGTTGGCTTTATTGTTGTACAATCTGATTGGAAAAAATTAGGAAAACATTTATTAAAATTATCAAATTATTGTTTAAAAACTAACAAATAATTTCTTTTTCAAATGAAGCAACGCCTTTTATAGATTTGTAGTTTATAACATTCCGTTTTATTTTTTTGAATTAGACTTATTTATGCAAAAAATATATTTAAGACTATTTTTATTTGCAAATTTTAATACATTTTCGCTATCGTCTATAAAAACTGTACTTTTTTTATTGTAATTTATATTTATGTTTAAATTTTTTCAAAATTCTTTATGTTCCTTAGGGAAACCATAATCTTCAGAAGATATTATCTCATTAAAATAATCCCATAAATTTGTTTGCTTTAGCTTTATATTAAGCATACCTCGTGGACAATTTGTAACCAATATTATGTTAATTTTTTTATTTT
>CAXNNI010000031.1:0-8355 GCA_964203715.1 Gammaproteobacteria bacterium | reverse complement strand
TAAATAAAATAAAAAAGAATGTATCTAATGAAAAAATATGTTTAATTATGGGTTTAGATGTATTCCTTAATATTAAGTATTGGTATAATTATTTAAAAATTATAAATGAGTTTAATTTAATAGTAATAAACAGACCAGATTTTGATTTTAATTTAGTAAACAATATGGATATTAGTATTAAAAATATGATAACAAAAAATAAAAAAGACTTATTTTTAAATAATCATAAAAATATTTATTTGTATGACTATGATATGCCTAGTATAAATATATCTTCAACGAAAATTAGATGTTTAATAAGTACTGGAATAATACCAAGAGGTTTTTTACCCGGGTCCGTTATGACCTATATAAAAAGAAATAATTTATATACAAATCTATTATGAGTAAAGTAAACGTTCTTAAAATTAAAAAATTTGTATATGAGTCTTTAGATAGCTTAAAAGCAAAAGATATAGTGACAATAGATATTAGTAATAAGTCAAATTTTGCTGAATATTTAATTATATGTACAGGAAATTCATCTACTCACGTCAATTCAATCTCTAAATCTATTGTAGAGAATTTAACAAAAAAAGGATTTAGAAAAATTATTAATGGAGTCGAAGAAGATAATGATTGGGTTCTTATTGACCTCTTTAATATTGTTGTTAACATTATGCAAAGTGATGCTAGAGAGTTTTATAGTCTTGAAAAGCTTTGGTCTGTAGAAAATGCCCTTGCAAATTCACAAATTTTAGAAACCTAATTTGAATGTCTATTTCAATTATTACAATATGTAATAAAAAAGATGATAATTTGAAAAAACTAATTGAAAAATATATTATACATGTTAGAAATTTTCATAAATTAAAATTAATTGATGTTAGTTTTGGCAAGCATAGTGCTGATAAAAAAAAATATTCTCTGGAGTCTGAAAAAGCGCTTACTTATTTAAAGCCGAATTCTATTTTAATAGCTCTTGATGAGAAAGGTGAATTATTTGATTCAATACAATTTTCAAAAAAGTTAAGTTTTTGGATAGATAATTTTCCTGAAATTTTTTTTATTATTGGTGGCCCTGATGGACTCCCAGATATAGTAAAAACGAGGGCTAATAATGTTATATCACTTTCACGATTAACTTATCCGCATTTACTTGCTAAAGTTTTATTAACAGAACAAATTTATAGGGCATTATGTATAATAAATAATCACCCATATCACAGGATATAAAATGAGATTTCTGAAATATTTTTTTATAATAATAATATTATATATTGCAATATTTTTATCTATATCAAGATTTTTAATTATATATGCAGAAAATAACACTAAAAGCATAGAAGATTTTTTTAATAAAAATTATTTAGTTAATATTGAAATTATTGAAATAAATGGAAATTGGTTAGGTTTATATCCATCTTTAAATGTAAAAGTTAAGAATGAAAATAAGAGAGAAGATTTTCAATATTCAGAGAATATAAAATTAAATTTAAATATATATAAATCATTATTTTTATTTAAACCGGTAATCAAATCAATTGTTCTTGAAAATTTTTATTATAAAAATTCATTAGAAAATTTAAAAAAAAATATTAATTTAAATACAAATAGTAAAAAGTTTAATATCGATAATATAGTTTTAAAAAATTCAAGCTTTATAATTGAACATAAAAATTATATTTATAATTTAAAAAATTTAAATATAAAAGTAGACAATAGTACTAATAATATTATCTTAGATGGAATATTTGATAAAAAACGCTTTATATTAAATATTAATGATATTAATTATATTAAAAATAATCTTAATTCTTTCAACTATGCTTTATATATAAAAGGAGTATTTGATTATAATTTTTTAAATGTCCTACATAAGTATAATATTGAGTTAATAAATTCCAATTTAGAAGTAAATTTTAGTGGATTTTATAAAAATAATGCATATATAGATAACAAAGTTTCTATTAAAAGTAATCCACAGTCAACTATTAAAGTAAATAATAGAAATTTTAAAAATGTGAATTTAAAATTAATATTTTTACTTAAAAAAAATAATTTTCTCAATTTTGAAATAAAAGATTTAAGTTTTTTTTCAGATAAAAGTAATTTATATAAATTAACTGATTTTGCTGGTTTTTATGATATAGGTAAAAATCATATATCTATATACTCAAAAAAAGTAGATTTAAATTTTAAAAATTTTTTTGATGATTATGACATTAAAATTAACGATCTTACTTCGTTTTCTGGTTTAATTAAAAACGTTAATTTTTCATTAAATACCAAAGATTTAAGTAAAAATTTTTATTTTTCTGGAAATTTTTATAAGACAAATATTACTTTTAAAAATCATTCAGTTTTAAATTTTACTGGTTATATTGAATTTAATAACACTGATTTGTATGTAGCTTTTAATTCAAAAAAAATTAATTTTAATTCTAAAAAATATTTTAAGAATAACATTTATTTATCTGATATTAACGGATCGTTGAAAGTATTAAATTTTAAAAAACCATCTTATATATTTAATAATATATCTTTAATTAGCAATGATATAGATATCACTGTGTCTGGTTTTGTAAATCAAAATGATGATAAGGTTTTTTTGAATACTAATGTCAATTTTCTTGACTTAAAAAATATCAAAAAATATTTTCCTATTGATCTTATTTCGAATAAAAATATACACAATCTTTCGCGGGCTTTTTTAAAAGGTTATTCTAAAAATTCTCGTATTTTATTAAATGGTAATTTGTCTGATTTGTCTTTATATAATAATTTTTACGGTAATATTTTTGCGTTTTTTCCAATATATGATCTTACTTTAGAGTATAAAAAAGGTGTCATTCCATTTGAAAATATTAAAGGTTTATTGTACGTGAATAATGAAAGTGCTTTTTTTGTTTCTTCCATAATAAAAGTACTTAATACAGAGTTAACAGGAACTACTCTCAAGGTGAATGACTTAAAAAAACCAATATTATTAATAAACAGTAATGTTTTTGGGCCTTTTTCTGATTTGCTAAAATATTCTAATAGGGCTCAGTTATCAAATCTTAAGGAAGAAAATATAAATAAACTTAAAGGTATTGCAAAAACAAAAATTATGTTTAGCATTGATTTTACTAGAGAGGATACAGTTAATGATTTTTATACTGGCAATATTAAATTTGATCTTCTTAAGTATAGCTTAGATAATAATAATATATTTTCTGAACTGCAAGGACAAATAAATTATAAAGGCAGTAAATTTTTCACAGAAAAAAATGAATATATTACTGGTATGTATAATAATTATCCAATAAAATTTTCTTTAAATAATGATACTAATGGTGATTTTATAATTAAAGGAAATCATATTTTAGATTTAAATGACATAATAACTAATAAATTATATAAAGATAATATTAAAGGAAAATCAAAATGGATGTACGAAGTAATAGTTCCTGCTCAAGAGGGTAGAATAAAATTTTTAGCGAAATCAGATCTTAATGGAACAGAAATAATATTTCCACAACCTTTTTATAAAAAAAGTAATTCAAATAATAGTATTAAAATAGAAGCAAGCTTAGAAAACAATATTTTTAAAGATATAAAATTTTTATATAATAATATTTATTCAGAGATTGACTCTATTGATAATTTTAATGGCTATATTAATTTTTCTGGAATAAAAAAAGATATTCCCAAAAATGGCTTTAATATTTACGGGAAAATTAATAATATTAATATTGATGATTGGAAAAAAATAAGTAAAAACCATAATGAGACTTCAGGAATTAAGTATAAAAATTATTTGTCATCTGTAAAAAATATTGACATTAATATTTCGGAATTTAAATCTGGTGAAATAGCTTTAGATAACTTATATATAAATGGTTTTAATGACGGAAAAAATTTTATTTTTAATAAAGTTAATGTTAATTCTGATAATCTAGTTGTAGATGCTAATGGAAAATCTGAATTTAATAATATTTCTACTTTTAATGTTAAATTATATAGTAAAAATCTTGAAAATCTTTTAAATTCATGGGGGTTTAAAAATAGTCTGAGAGACTCAAGCGTAGAGAGTGATTTTAATTTTTCTTGGAAGGGTGACTTATTTGATTTTAGTTTAGATAAAATTTATGGAAAGTTTTCTATTAAAATGAAAGATGGTAGATTAAAAAAAGTTGATAACCGATTTTCTAAAATTTTTGGAATATTTAATATGGAATTTTTTGCTAAAAGATTGCGATTAAATTTTGATGATATCACAAAAAATGGTTTTTATTTTAAATCTCTTGGAGGAGATTTTAGAATTGAGAATGGTAATATATTTACAACTAATTTGTCAATTCAAGGATCTTCTATAGAATTATTAGCAATTGGGTCAACAAATATAATTAAAGAAACTTATGATATGCAAGTTTTAGTAACTCCTGAATTAGGTGATACACTGCCAACAATTGCATTACTTGGCGGACCAATTGCAGCAGCAGCAACTTTTGCTGTAAAAAAGATCGCAGATGCACTTGGTAAGGATATTGATAACTTATTAAAAATAAGATATAAAGTTTATGGTTCATGGGATAATCCAGAAATTAAGTTAATCGAAAAAGATTTTAATATTATAAATAATTTAGAGAATTTATTTGAATGAAAAATTTTAAAGTTGCATGTATTCAATTTGCATCTGGCCTTAGTGTTCATAAAAACTTAATGGAAATAAGTAAGTATATAAAATCATCTAAAGAACTTGGAGCAGATATAGTTGTTCTTCCTGAGAACTTTGCTCTAATGGCTTCTGTTAATTCAAATTATCTTGATATACAAGAAAAATACGGTGATGGTTATATACAAAATTTTATAAGTGATCAGGCTAAAAAAAATAAAATATGGATTGTGGCAGGTACAATTCCAATACAATCTTCTATTGAAAATAAAGTTTTTCAAACATCAATTGTTTTTGACAGTAAAGGGAAATTAATTTCTTCCTATAATAAAGTGCATCTATTTGACGTTAATATTATAGAATCTAAAGAAAAGTATAAAGAATCTGATGTATTTACGCCTGGTAAAAATGTAACTGTCGTTGACACGCCATTTTGTAGACTTGGGTTAGCTGTTTGTTATGATTTACGTTTTCCTGAATTATTTAGAAAGCTTTCTGATATAGGTGTGGATCTTGTTTGCTTGCCTGCAGCTTTCACTTATATAACAGGAAAAGCGCACTGGGAGCATCTTATAAAATCAAGAGCTATAGAAAACCTTGTTTACTTTGCAGCTAGTGCACAGGGTGGCTATCATTTATGCGGCAGAAGAACATATGGCCATTCTATGATAGTAAATCCATGGGGGGATACATTAGCTGAAATATCAAGTAAACCTGGGGTAATTATTTCTACCATAGACCTTAAAATCTTAAACAATCTAAGAAAAAATTTTCCATGTTTAGATCATAAAAGATTTAAGTGTAAATAATTGGTGACTTCAAAATCTTACTATTATAAAAAATTTTATTTTCTATAAGCATAATTTTATTATTTTCTATCATTTTTAAGGTTTTAAAAAATAATTTGTGTTCTATTGGTAGTAGTTTATTTGATATAGAAATGGAATCGTCATTATGCTCAATCTTTATAAGATACTGAGCAATTACAGGACCGCAATCTATTTCACTTGTTACAAAGTGTGTAGAGCAACCATGAAATAAGTCATGATTAAAGATAGCTTTTTCATGAGTATTTAATCCTTTATATTTTGGAAGAATTGATGGATGAATATTAATAATTTGTCCACGATATGATTTAATTATTTGATCAGGAATTTTATTCATGTAACCACATAAAACAAGTAAATCATTATCTTTTGGGTCTAGAAGGTTTGCGAGATCAACATTATACATATCTTTACTACCGTATGAATTTATATCTAATACGTCAACATTAAATTTATATTTTTTTATTAATTCAATCCCAGATGATTTTTTATTATTACATATAATCTTTTTTATTTTAAAATTTAACTTATTATGAGATATTTTTGAAACTATTGATTCCGCATTAGATCCACGACCTGAGAATAGAATACTAATTTTTTTCATAATTAAATATTTATATATTTTATAAATGGTTTTGTTTTACTATCCATTATATTTCCTATTATAAATCCTTTCATATTAATTTTTTTAAGTTCATCTATAATTATGCTTGAATAATCTTTATTAGTTATCAATATCATTCCTATTCCGCAATTTAAAACTTTTAGCATTTCTTTATTATCAATATTTCCTTTTCTTTGAATATGTAAGAATAAATTTGGTATTTTTATTTTTTTAAAGTCTATTAAGCCTATTGTATTCTTTGGAAGAATCCTTGGTATATTTTCTGATAAACCTCCTCCAGTAATATTAGCTATAGCCTTTATTTTATCATAAGACTTAATATTTAGTATTTCTGTATATATTTTTGTAGGCTTAATTAATAAAGATCCTAGTTTAATTTTATTTAGTTTTTCATTTAAGTTTATTATTTTTAAATCTAACATATGATTAATTAGAGAATATCCATTAGAATGTAACCCATTAGATCTTATTCCAATTATACAATCATTTTTATTAATATTTTTTTTTGGAAGGAGCTTACTTTTTTCGGCTATACCAACACAAAATCCTGCTATATCAAAATCATCCTTATTGTATAATTTTGGCATTTCTGCAGTTTCTCCTCCTATTAGTGATATTTTACTTAGTTTGCAGCCTTTTGATATTCCATTTATTACACTCAATGCTTTTGTTTCGCTTAGTTTTCCTGTTGCATAATAATCCAAGAAAAATAGAGGTTTAGCCCCTTGTGATATTATATCGTTAACGCACATTGCTACTAAATCAATCCCAATCAGATTTAATTTCTTTAGTTTTATAGCTAATTTTAGTTTTGTTCCAACTCCGTCTGTTCCAGAAACTAGTATTGGTTTTTTATATTTAAAATTTGATATATCGTACAAAGCACCAAATCCGCCAATATTACCTAGAACATTTTTATCACATGTTTTTTTAGCTAGCGGCTTAATCTTGTTTATCAGTTTGTCACTACTTATTATAGAAACTCCTGATTTTTTATACGTAAGCTTTTGATTAATAACATTTTTTTTATTAGGCATTTTTAATCTCAATATTTGTTAAAATAAATAATTCTTTTTTGTAAAATATAAAATATGAATTATATACCAAATATTATAAGTGGATTCAGAATTTTACTAATACCTGTATTAGTGTACTTTTTATTAATATCGTCTTATTCTGCTGCACTATATATATTTATATTTATGAGTATATCTGATTTTTTAGATGGAGCAGTCGCTAGATTTTTTCACTTTGAATCATTGTATGGAGCATATATAGATGCGATAGCAGATAAGTTAATGATTAATATATGTATACTTATATTGTGCGAGAAAAGTATTCTCCCTTATTATTTTTTTTATATTGTTTTTATAAGAGATATGACGATAATTTTTGGTGTAATATTATTTAATGATATTAATGAGAAAATTATTATTAATAGAGTATTTTTGAGTAAAATAAATACTGTATTACTTGTTTCACTTATAATATATTCTTTATTGTATTTAAATAAGATAGCAAGCTTTTTATATATCCAAGATTTTATTAATATATCAATTTTAACTTCGATTTTAAGTGCAGTGGAATACACTTATCGATTTAAAAAAAAACATTAAAATGAGAAAATTACAATTTGCTTAAATTATGAATCAATTAATACTTCCTTATCAAAAAAATGTTAAAAAAACATTTGAAAATTTTATCAGTGATGATCAGTTAAATATTCAAATTATAGAATATATAAAAATTATATATTCTAATAATAATAGTCAGTTATTCCTATGGGGAGCGAAAGCAAGTGGAAAATCTCATATTATGTATGCAGCTTGTAATTATTATAGTAATTTAGAAAAAAAATGTGCATATATATCTTTAAAAGATTATATGCTGTTTAATAATGATATTTTAGGTGGACTAGAAGATTATGATCTAATATGTTTAGATGATATAGATTTTATATTTGGTAATACAGAATGGGAATATTTTATTTTTGTTTTAATAAATAAAATTTTAGATAATTCAAAAAAAGTTTTATATACTTCATCATCAGTTGTAAATTTAGAAAAAATTTTGTTAAAAGATTTGCATTCAAGATTATTATGGGGTTTAGTTTTTAAAATTAATGCCTCAAATGATTTAATTAAAGAAAAAATTTTAAAAAGTACTATAATTGAAAATGAGTATAATATTTCATTAGATGTGTGTAGTTATTTGTTAAAAAATAAGAATCGAAGTCTTTCATTATTATTAGAACTTATTCATAG
>CAXNNI010000030.1:0-8383 GCA_964203715.1 Gammaproteobacteria bacterium | reverse complement strand
CCAACCCAAATATATTGCTAGTTGCTGTGCTTCTGGCCCTGGAAGTATCATTGCGTAATTTAATGCGTTAAAAAAAGTTTTATCATCAATCCATTTTTTTTTCTCTACAATTTCTTCATGCATCATACTGATTTGAGCTGCAGGACCACCAAAGCTAATAAAGCCAAGTTTTAACCAATACAATGTAGCTTCTTTAAAAGATATTTTATTTTTCACTTTTAACATAAAAAAAATTATGATACATTTTTATTTAAGAATAATATTTTTAAGGATAAATCATGACAGATAATATCATATCAAAACATGGCAACATAGTTGGAAAATGGGATGGAAAATGTGTTGAAGATCTTAAAAAAACTCTTTTAATTTTAAAGCCAGAACTTATAAAGAAAGGAGATAAAGTTGAGCATAGCGGAATACCCCATGCCGATCAGTTTCCAGATGACCTTAAAAATTTTACAGCATATATACTTTGGGCTGTAGATAAGCAAGGAATTGTTTTAGTAGGCTCTGGAGCAAATAGAACCGAAACAGTGCAAAGTATTAGAGAGTTTTACGCAAATGAAGAAGCAAAAGCTTCATTGGATAGATACAATCTAGTTTAGTAAAAAATTTATTATTTTTCCCATTCCTTTAAAATAGGCGCTTCTCTTTTATCTAAAATTAACATTTCGGCTTCAAGTATGTCTTCTGCAAATACCAGTTTATAAGATGTTAACTTTTTTGGTTGATTATTTGAGCGAAGATTTTTTAGCAAATTTTTAGCTTCTTTATAGGTTTCAAAGGTATTAACGTAATCAATTGATTTAAACTTATTATCATGATATTTAAATATAAAGTAAGGCATATATGAATTATAATATAATTTTAAGTATATGGTGAAATTTATATGGGTAATTCTGAGAAAAAAAAGCAAGAAGTTGCAAGAGCAGCTATAGAATATATTTCATATGATGATGTAGTAGGAGTAGGTACTGGTTCGACTGTTGATTATTTCATTGATTTTTTAAAGCCCTTAAAAAATAAAATCGATGG
Source organism: Gammaproteobacteria bacterium (assembly GCA_964203715.1). Lineage (GTDB taxonomy): Bacteria > Pseudomonadota > Gammaproteobacteria > Poriferisulfidales. The sequence continues at coordinate 7,348 of CAXNNI010000030.1, read as the reverse complement.
AGCTGTTGCGAGTTCAATATCTACTAAAAATAAATTAGAAAATAATGGGATTCGTGTTTTAGATTTAAACGATGTAAACAATATACCAATATACGTTGATGGTGCAGATGAAGTAAATTCAAATTTTCAATTAATCAAAGGTGGGGGCGGAGCTTTAACAAGAGAAAAAACTATTGCCGCGGTTTCTCAAAAATTTATATGCATTATAGATGATTCTAAAATAGTAAATGTTTTAGGAAAATTTCCTTTACCTGTTGAAGTAATTCCAATGGCTAGGTCATATATAGCTAGGGAGATTATTAAAATTAAAGGTTTACCTGTTTGGAGAAAAGACTTTATTACTGATAATGGAAATATAATTATAGATATAAACAACATGGATATTATAGAGCCAATAAAAATGGAGGATGAATTAAATCGAATCCCAGGTATACTTACAGTTGGGCTCTTTGCTAGAAGAGGAGCCGATACAGTTTTAGTCAGTAATGAAAAAGAAGTTTTTGAGTTAAAAAAAATTTTCTAATTTTTCTACATAAATTATTTTCTTAAACTCACCAATTCGCATTTTATCAATATTATAGTTCCCATAGTGAGTTCTAATTATTCTATTTACTAGTAGATTACAGCTTTCAAAAATTTTTCTTATTTCTCTGTTTTTTCCTTCAGTTAGCTTTATCGATAACCAATTATTTTTTTTTAATTTTTTAATAATTTTAATTTCATCAACAGTATGTAAAATTTTATTTATTTGAATTCCTTTTTTTATTTTATTTATTAAAAAATCATCAATATCACCATATACTTTAACTTTGTAAGTGCGTTTAATTTTATTTTTAGGAAGTTCATAATAACGAGCATATTCTCCATTGTTTGTAAAAAGTAATAAACCTTCTGTATTAAAATCTAGTCTACCGATAGTTATTAAGTGTTTTTTATTATCAGGAAGTAATTCAAAAACTGTTTTTCTATTGAACTCATCTTTTTTTGAAGTGATATAACCCTTTGGTTTATTTAATATATAAAGTTCAATTTTATTAATTTTAATAATGTGTTTATTCCCTATATATACAATATCATTGTCATTTACGTGATAGGAAAAGTCATTACATATTAAATTATTTATAGTAACTTTATTGTCTTTAATGAATTTTTCAGCTTCTCTTCTTGAGCATAACCCTGAATGAGCTATAAATTTTGATAATCTCATTATGGCGCTGGATTAGGAAGATCTATGTGAATCATTTCTATTTCTTTTAATATTTCGTCACAAAGTCTTATATCAATACTTCTTACATTTTCTTTAAGTTGAATCAAATTTGTAGCACCAATAATATTACTAATTACAAATGATTGTTGATTTACAAAGGCAAGCGCAAGTTGTGTTGGAGTAATATTAAATTTCATGGCTAGTTCAATATATCTTAACGTTGCTATTTTAGAATTTTTATTACTATATCTATTAAATCTATTCCATAATTTAAGTCTTGAGTTTTTTGGGGGATTTTTTAGATATTTTCCAGTTAAGACTCCAAATCCTAAAGGAGAATATGCTAATAGTTTTATATTTTCTAATTCAGAAATCTCCGAAATATTAATTTCAAATAATCTATTTAATAAACTATATGGATTTTGTAAACTGACTATTCTTGAGAAAGAGTTTTTATTAGCAATATTTAAAAATTTCATAATACCCCAAGGTGTATCATTAGATAAGCCTATTGATCTTATTTTTCCTGATTTGACAGAATTATTTAAAGTTTCATAGCTTTCAAAAATATTATCTATTACTTCATTTGCATTTTTTTTGCTATATATATAATTTAATTGTCCAAAGTTATTGGTTTGTCTTTGCGGCCAATGAATTTGATAAAGATCAATATAATCTGTATTTAATCTTTTTAGACTATTAATAATTGCTTTTTCAATATTTTTTTTATCAATTTTAAGAGAGCGCCGTATGTAAGAAAAATTAGCAGAAGGTCCTGTAACTTTTGAGGCAATTACTATTTCATTTCTTTTATTATATTTTTTTATCCAAGATCCAATATATTTTTCTGTAAGTCCTTGTGTTTTGATATTTGGCGGCACAGGATACATTTCTGCGGTATCAATAAAATTTACACCATTTTCTAACGCAAAATTTAATTGTTGATGTGCTTCTTTTTCGGAATTTTGTTCTCCAAATGTCATTGTCCCTAAACATATTTTACTAACTTTAATATTTTTATCGCCAAGATTTGAGTAAATCATATCAATTTATTTATCAATTTTTTTAACTTGATCTGTTTTTTTAACTTGATCAATTTTCTTTGTTTTAAAGTCGGTTTCATACCAACCACTACCTTTAAGTCTAAAACCAGAAGATGAGATTAGTTTTTTTAATTTATGCTGACCGCATTTTGGACATAATATAAGTTTTTCATCTGACATTTTCTGAATAATATCAAATTGATAATTACAGTTCTGGCATTGGTATTCATATAACGGCATAAATAATTCCTTTCAAAAAAAAAATTACTGTTTAAAATTAATAATATGAGTTTTAATCAAAAATATACTAGCAAAACGTCAGTAGCATTAATGTTTCTTGGTTTAATACCTTTTATTGCTACTATTTATTATTTGCAATTTTATAACTTTGAATTGGGCCTTGCAATATTTATTCATTACAGTGCAATTATTTTGTCGTTTATAGGTGCAATTAATTGGGGAAGGACTTTTCCAGAAAAATCTTATAAAATATTCTATTTTAGTATCGCCCCATCAATTTTTGCTTTTTCTGCTATTTTTTTTTCTTTTCCAGATAATCTAATTGTTTTGGTAGTAGGCTATATTTTTGCTTGGATTATCGATATTCATCTTTTAATAAAATTTAAAGAGTTTCATTTTTATTTATTAATACGAACAATAATTTCCATTTTTGTAATTTATTTTCATAACTATATAATGTAAAAATAGAAAAAAATTGTAAAAGATATTATCTTTTTGAGTATTGAACATCTTTTCTTGCTTTATGAAGTCCAACTTTTTTTCTTTCAACAGCTCTTGAGTCTCTAGTAAGAAAGCCATTTTTTTTAAGGATTGGCCTTAAAGTATCATCAAATTTTAAGAGAGCTCTGGCTATCCCGAGTTTTATTGCTCCTGATTGTCCAGATGATCCTCCACCTTTGACTGTAATTTTTATATCAGTTTTATCTGTAGTTTGCGTAAGCTCAAGTGCCTGCTTTATAACCATAATATTAGTTTTGCGACCAAAATATTTTTCTATTGGATTTGCATTGACTGTAATTACTCCTGTACCTCTTGATAAAAATACTCTAGCAGTAGATTCCTTTCTTCTTCCAGTTGAATAAAAAATATTTTCCACTTTATTATATTTCCTTAATTATTGGTTTTTGTGCATGATGGTTGTGCTCAGGTCCCTTATAAACATGAAGTTTTTTAAACATCGCGCTTCCTAGTTTATTTTTTGGCAACATACCTTTTACAGCTTTTTCAATAATGCTTTGTGGTTTTTTTTCTTGAAGTTTTTCAAAATTTATAGATTTTAAATTTCCAATATATCCAGTGTGTCTGTAATACATTTTATCTTTAAATTTATTTCCAGAAACTACCACCTTTTCTGCATTAACGACTACAACATGATCACCAGTATCACAGTGAGGAGTATAGCAAGGTTTATTTTTTCCTCTTAACATATCTGCAATTTCTGTAGATAGACGTCCTAAGATTTTATCAGTAGCATCAATTACATGCCAATCTCTCTTGACTGTTTCTTTTTTTGCACTTATTGTAGTTTTTGTCATCATAATATTGAGCACTCTTTAAGATTATGGATAATAACCAAGAATTTGGATTTATACAACCTAAAATCATCTGAAAAGTGAATATTACTTTAGTTTATTAATATTATCTATTATTTGAGTCTGAATATCTTTAATATTGCCAACTCCATCTATTTCTATGTAATCTGTTAAATTATTCTTATAATTTGACGGATTTTTATAGAATTCAACCAAAGGATGTGTCTGTTTATGGTAAATTGTTAATCTTTTTTTAACTGTTTCCTCGTGATCATCAAGTCTCTGGATTAAGGTTTCACCAGTTTCATCATCTATATTTTCCTTTTTTGGTGGATTATGTAGAACGTGGTAGGTTCTACCTGATTCAAGATGAACTCGTCTGCCGCTCATTCTTTGAATGATTTCTTCATCGTTAACTTTAATTTCAATTACGCAATTAATTTTAATTTCTTTATCTTTTAAAGCTTTTGCTTGGTCTAAGGTTCTTGGAAAACCATCAAATAAGAAACCATTAGTACAATCTTTTTCATTTATTCTGTTTTTAACTAAATCTAGTATTAGTTGATCGGGAACTAACTCCCCCTTTTCCATAATATCTTTTGCTTTTAGACCAAGATCAGTCTTGTTTTGAACAGCAGCTCTTAACATATCCCCAGTAGATATTTGAGGGATAATTAAATATTTAGAAATAAATTTTGCTTGGGTGCCTTTGCCTGCGCCAGGCGCACCTAAAAGTATAATATTCATGAAGATTCCTTAAAAAATTTATTATTATTTTTTTTTGAGTGTTAAAATAACATATTAATTTTAACTTTACATGATAATTTGATGAAAAATTTAAAGAGAAACGCACTATATGCTCAGTCTGGAGGTGTAACATCTGTAATAAATGCTAGTGCATGCGGAGTTATAGAGACTGCTAGGAAGCATAAAAAATATATAAGTAAGCTCTATGCAAGCAGGAATGGAATTATAGGTGCTTTAAATCAGGACTTGATTGATACTTCATATGAAAGTCATTCAGCTGTTAAAAATCTTAAATATACTCCTGGTGGAATTTTTGGATCATGTAGATATAAATTGAAAGACTACAAGGAAAATTCAGCTGATTATGAAAAACTTTTAAAAGTTTTTACTGCTCATAATATAGGTTATTTTTTTTACAATGGAGGTGGGGATTCACAAGATACTATAAACAAAATAGCTAAGTACTGCAAAAAAAAAGGATTTGACATTAAATGTATTGGAATTCCAAAAACTGTTGATAATGATTTGCCGTTAACTGATTGTTCGCCAGGATTTGGTTCAGTAGGAAAATATACAGCTATTTCTATAATTGAAGCAGGCCTTGATGTGGCTTCAATGTGTGAAACATCTACTAAAGTATTTATTTTGGAGGTAATGGGAAGACACGCCGGCTGGATAGCAGCTTCATCTGCGTTAGCAAATGAGTCAAGAAGTAAACCACCACATATTATCTTATTTCCGGAAATAGTTTTTAATGAAAAATTCTTTTTGTCTTCTGTTAAAAAAATTATTGATAAATATAGTTACTGTGTAGTTGTTGTTTCTGAAGGAGTAAAAAATAAACAAGGAAAATTTTTATCTGAGAGTGGATTAAGAGATGATTTCGGTCACCCTCAATTAGGAGGTGTTGCTCCATATATTGCTGGTCTTATCAAATCTAAAAAAGGCTATAAATGTCATTGGGCTGTTGCTGATTATCTTCAAAGGTCTGCAAGACATATTTCTTCTAAGACTGATGTAGACCAAGCATATGCTCTTGGTGCGTATGCAGTTAAAATAGCAATTAAAGAAGAAAATGCAGTTATGACAAGTATTAAAAGAATTTCTGATGAGCCATATAAATGGAAACTTACAGCAGTTCCGCTTTCAAAAGTTGCAAACGTTGAAAAAAAAATTCCTAAAAAATATATATCTTCAGATGGATATCACATTACAAATTTATGCAGAAAATACCTGAAACCATTAATTATAGGAGAAGACTATCCAAATTATAAAAATGGTATACCAATGTACACTATCTTTAAAAACAAGAAAGTTAAAAAAATAAAAATATAATTACATGAAAAATTTTAAAAAAGATAATTTATATAAAACAAATTATCCTAAAAATCATAGATTTATCTTTGATAATAATGTAGCAAGTGTGTTTGAGGATATGGTGAAGCGCTCAGTTCCAGGTTATGAGTTTTTAATAGAAAATATAGGAGTTTTAGCAAAAAAATTTTATCAAAACGAAACAAATATATATGACTTAGGGTCATCATTGTGCGCATGCTCATTAGCAGTATTATACAAAATAAAAAAAATAGAAGGATTTATATATGCTGTTGACTCATCCCAAGCTATGATTAATCTTTGTAAAAAGAATATTAAAAAAAAAGAAATAAAATTTGTAAATTCAGATATTTATGATGTTGATATCATTAATTCATCAGTTGTAATTATAAATTTAACATTACAATTTATAGAGCTAAGCAAAAGAACAAAATTGTTAAAAAAAATTTTTACACAGTTAAATAAAGGTGGGGTCATAATTATAACTGAGAAAATATTGTTAGATAAAGTTTCAGATGATATATTTTTTAAAAATTTTCATGATTTTTTTAAAGAAAATAATGGCTATTCAAAAGAAGAAATTGATAGAAAAAAAATAGCTTTATCCAAGACCATGTTAATAGAAACAGAAAAAAAACATGAATCTAGATTTTCTTATATTGGTTGTAAAAATTTTTATCAATGGTTTAAATGTTACAATTTTGTTTCATGGGTATTGATAAAATAGATATATTATCACATTTAAAAATTAATAATTTTTATTCAAAAGAAATTTTTGAAGAATACGATTTTTTATTTAATTATTATTTGAAGAATAAAAATTTTTTAAATCATGGTGATTTAGATACGTGGCTGAATATTTTAAAAGAACTTCCTAGGGTAGATACTAGCCATATTGATGTCTCTGGCAATCATATAGTTATTGGAAAACCATCTGAAATTAATATAAAGCAAAAAAAAATTATTGAGAAAAAATTACTAAGTCTTAGTCCTTGGAGAAAAGGACCATATAATTTATTTGGTTTAGAGATTGACGCAGAATGGCGTTCTGAAAAAAAATGGGGTAGATTTGAAAAATATATACCACGTATAAAAGGCATGCGTATATGCGATGTTGGTTGCAGCAACGGGTATTATTCATATAAATTATTAAATTTAGAACCAGAGTTAATAATTGGATTAGACAAGACGCCGCTTTTTATTATTCAGTTTCTTGCTATGAAATATTATGCAAAAAAAATTCAAAAATTAATAGTTTTACCATGCTCACTTGAAGAATTTAGTTCTCAAAAAATTGATTTTGATTTACTTATTTCAATGGGTGTTCTATATCATGTTAAGAATCCAATTAGTCATATTATAATTTTAAATAAATTACTTAAAAAAAATGGTTTACTTTTATTAGAATCAATAATTTCCTTAAAAAAAAATGATATAGATATAAGTGGAAAAGAAACTTATGC
>CAXNNI010000029.1:0-8644 GCA_964203715.1 Gammaproteobacteria bacterium | reverse complement strand
TATGGCTTTCTTGGTATTGATGCCATTTTAACTAATGATAATAATTTATTCTTTTTAGAAATTAATCCAAGACTTACCACATCATATATATGTTTATTTGAGTCATTAAAATTTAATCCTTTACATTTACTATTTAAAAATAATTATAAATTTAATATCTTAGATAACAATATCTTTACTATTAACATAAACAATGAAAGCTAAATTATATTTAGGTTGGGATATAGGCGGCGCAAACATTAAAATTACTGTTTTTAATTCTAATTTTGTAATACAAAATATTTATTTTAAAAACATTAATATATGGAGAAACTTTAAAAATCTAAATCTTTTTTTAATGAAAATTTCATCATTATATTATGAATATAATTTACATAATTATATTACTATAACAGCTGAATCATGTGATAATTTTAAAAATAGAGAAATGGGTATCAAATTAATAATTACAAGTTTTAATAACTATATTAATGGTAAAAATTTATTTTATACTAATGCTGATACTTATATTTCATATTATGAAGCAACTAAAAACATAGAAAAGTTGTTTTCTTCAAATTGGATATTATCTTCAAAATTTACTAATCAGTCAAAAGATTTTAACTATTTAATAGACATAGGCTCAACTACAACAGATTTTATATACAAAAATATTGATATTAAAAGCAATATTAATGATCATAGTAGATTAAAAAATAGAACTTTGTTTTACGCAGGTGTTGTAAGAACTCCTTTAGCAAGTTTATTTAATGAAGTTATATACAAATCATATAAAATTCAAACTGTAAATGAGTTTTTTGCAAGTACTGGTGATATTTTTAATATTATTGGGGACATAGATTTTACGAGTTTAGATTATAAAGGCGCAGATAAAAAAAATTTTTCTAAATTAAATTCATATATTAGAATTGCACGTTTTATAGGATTAGATTTTAATACTGATGATCAATTTTTTTTTAATAAACTTTCATTATATTTAAAGAAATTATTTATGAAAAAAATTTTTTATAATATTAATTATTTATCTAATGGAAAATTGGATAAATTAAAATATATAGAGCTAAGTAATAAAAAAATTTCTTTTAATAAAGAAATTAATATAAATTTTATATATAAAAATTTTACATCAGCTTTAGCTGTATTACATGCGTTAAAAAAATATTAATTATGAATAAAATTAAAATTAAGTATTACGAAAATTCATGTATATATGGAGAAATTCTTCATAAACATGATTGGTTTGTATTTTTAGACAGCTGTTATGATGTTAGTGGATTTGGAGAACACGACATTATATCTTGCAATCCTTATATGACATTAATCTCCTATGGTAATAAAATTACTGTTAATAATGGAAGTACTACTTCTTCATTCTATGATGATCCAATTGATGTAATCAAAAATATGTATAATTTTAGTGATTTTAGTAGTGAAATTCCTTTTGATTACGGTTTGATAGGGTATTTTGGCTACGAAGCATTTAATAGTAATGAATATTTATTAGAGGGTGAATTTCCTGATATAGCTGTTGGTTTTTATAATTGGGCTATTGTCGTAAATCATAAAAGTAAAGAAACATATTTGTCATATAAGTTTATGAATGATTTTGTCGAGTATATTCTTAAAACTTTTAATATTTGCAATTTAATGATACATAATATAAAAAATTGTAGTTATAAAAATTTTAAACAACTTACAAAAAAGATTGATTATATTAATGATGTTAATAAAATTAAACAATATATTTCAAATGGCGATTGTTATCAGGTAAATTACTCTCAAGAATTTAAATTAGAATTTTCAGGTAACCCTTGGGATATTTATAAAAAAATTAGAGATATTAATCCCGCCCCTTATTCATCTTTTTATAAAATAAATAATAAATATATTATTAGTTCATCACCTGAAAGATTTATTTCTGTAAAAAATAATATTGTAGAAACAAAACCGATTAAGGGAACAATTAAAAGAAAAAGTGATCCTAATTTAGATGCTAAACAAATTAATATTTTAAAAAATGATGAGAAAAATATTTCTGAAAATCTTATGATTGTTGATTTGCTAAGAAATGATATTAGCAAATGTTGTAAATTAAATTCAGTTAAGGTCGATAAGTTATTTAATATAGAAAGCTACGCATCTGTCCATCATATGGTAAGTACAATATCAGCTATTTTAAAAGATAATATTACGTCCCTTGATTTATTAAAGTCTTGTTTTCCAGGAGGCTCAATTACGGGTGCACCAAAGAAGAGGTCAATGGAAATAATTCGTGAACTTGAAAAAAGAAAAAGAGGTATATATTGTGGTTCTATAGGATATTTTAATGGTAACAATAATATGGATACAAATATTAGTATTAGAACACTTACTCTTACAAATGGTAAAATAAGTTTTTCTGCAGGGGGAGGGATTGTTTGTGATTCAGACGCAATTCAAGAATACTATGAAAGTATGCAAAAAGTTGCAATATTCATAAATTATTTTTCAAACGGAAATTTCAAATGGTAGTTGTTAAAATTGGCGGGAGTCTTCAGTCTACAAAGTATATAAATCGGTGGATTAAAGAAATAAGGCTTAATCGAGATATAAGTTTTTTATTAATTTTTGGTGGCGGAAAATATGTTCAAAAAATTAGAAATGATCAAAAATTAAAACGCTATTCGGACTATGAAGCGCATAAGCTTGCTATACAAGGTATGAAAAAGTATACACTTGATAATTTACAGGAATTAAAAGATTTTACTGTTATTAGTTCTGTTAAATGTATCAATACAATCTATAGAAATAGGAAGCTACTTGTTTGGATGCCATCTTATGAAGATGTAGACATTTTAAATATTCCTCTAAATTGGAATGCAACTTCAGACTCCATAGCTCTGGCTATAGCTAATACTACAAGTTCACCATTATTAGTTATTAAATCAGTTCGCTTAAATTGTAAAAAATTTATTAATTCCTTTTTTTTAAAGCAAGACTTAGTTGATAAACATTTTTCAAAAAATTACTTATATAATAATAAGAAAATTTCTATAGCATGCAGAGAAAAATTCTATAAATTAAGAGAAATTTGTAGTTATTTATATAACTGATTTGCAATAATAGTTATTATTAAAAAAATTATTTATACAATTCATTTATTTTTTTTTATTGTATTTAATTTTTAAAAAAGTATATCCAATTAAACCGGATAGTAAAGACCCAAAAAATATTCCAGATTTTGCGTATTCAAGTTCGTTATTAAATACTTCTTCCCCTGAAATAAAAGCTAAATTATTAATAAATAAACTCATTGTAAAACCAATACCGCAAAGAAAAGAAACTCCTATAATATCCCATATATTAATATTACTTGGTAATTTGCATAATTGTAGTTTTACTGAAAAGTATGTTAAAAAAGTTATTCCCACGGGTTTTCCTATTAATAATCCAAGCATTATCCCTAATGGTATAGAATTACTTAGAAGTGAGTTAAAACTAATAGCATCTAGATTTATACCGGCATTAAAAAATGCAAATATAGGTAATATTATGAGTCCAGAAAACGAATATAATTTTTCTTCTAACTTTTTAAGGGGCGAATAGCTACTATTTTTTACTGAAAATGGAATTGTTGTTGCAAGAAGAACACCGGCTATGGTTGAGTGGACTCCAGACTTTAAAACAAAATACCAAAGAAAAAAACCTATAAGTAAATATACAATTAAACTTCTGATATTTAGAAAGTTTAATATAACTATTACGATGTATGTTAAAAATGAATAAAGAATGTATATATGTGTGATTTCGGACGTATAATAAATAGCTATTACTATTACAGCGCCTAAATCGTCGGCTATAGCAACAGATAATAAAAAGATCTTTAGGGTTATAGGAATTTTATTGCCCAATAAAGACAATATTGCCAGAGAGAAAGCAATGTCAGTTGCGGTTGGTATGGCCCATCCCTCAACTGCTATAGGATTATTTTGATTTATTAATAAATATATAGCCGCAGGTATTATCATTCCTCCTAATGCAGCAATACTTGGTAATAATACTTTAGAAAGACTTGATAATTGACCATTTATTATTTCTCTTTTTAATTCTAGACCTATTACAAGAAAAAAAATTGACATTAAGCCATCATTTACCAAATGATGCATTGTACTTTTAATTTGAAAATTTTGAATTTTTATTGAAAAATAGATATTTTTTAAATTATCATAATACATCGATAAGTCGCTATTAGTTAAGATTATAGCTGTTATACTAAATATAATTAGTAATACTCCTGAAGCAGATTCAGTTTTTAAAAATTTATTAATGAAATTTTTTTTAAAAATATTAGTATTAAGCTTCAGAGTATCTTTATTTATAATCATAATTCAGTCATTATAATACTTAAGATAAATTTTATATATATGAAATTAGTTAGAAAAATGAAAAAAATTTATAATCCAGCCGAAATAGAAAAAAAAATACAAGATTATTGGTATAAAAATAAAATCTTTAAAGTCGAAATTGATAGTAAAAAAAATAAATTTTATTGCTTATCAATGTTTCCTTACCCAAGTGGAAAGCTACATATGGGTCATGTTAGAAATTATACAATAAGTGATGTAATAGCAAGATATCATAGAATGATTGGAGATAATGTTCTTCATCCTATTGGGTGGGATGCATTTGGTCTACCTGCTGAAAATGCAGCTATAGAGAACAACTTATCACCTAAAGATTGGACAAATAGTAATATAAATAAAATGAAAAATCAGCTTAAATTATTAGGCTTTAGTTATGATTGGGATAGAGAAATTTTAACATGCTCACCAGAATATTATAAGTGGGAGCAATGGTTTTTTATTAAGTTGTTCAAAAAAGGTTTAGTTTATAAAAAAGAATCATTAGTTAATTGGGATCCAATAGATAAAACTGTTTTAGCAAATGAGCAGGTTATTGATGGAAAAGGTTGGAGATCAGGAGCTAATATTGAAAAAAAGAAAATTTCTCAATGGTTTATAAAAATTACTGATTATTCTCAAGAGTTATTAAAAAATTTAGAAGTTATTAAAGAATTTTGGCCTGATAATGTTATAAATATGCAGAAAAATTGGATTGGTGAATCAAATGGTATGGAATTAGTATTTAAAATTTCTGTAGAAAAAAATATTAATGTATTTACAACAAGACCAGATACTCTGTTTGGAGTTACTTTTATTGCTATAGCAGCAGACCATGATCTTATAGATCAATGTGATCTATCAATAAAAAAATTTTCTAGATCTATACTAAATGAAATGAATGAAAAAAGTAGTAGTAAAAAAGAAATTAATGGCGTATTTACTGGGTTATACGGCATTCATCCTGTTACAAATAAGAAAATTCCTGTATATGTAGCAAATTATATTCTTACTGGTTACGGTACTGGAGCTATTATGGGTGTTCCTGCTCATGACTATAGAGATTATGAATTTGCAAAAAAATATAATATTGAAATTGTAAAAGTTATAAAAAATTTAGATCATTTAGATCATAAGGATGATGTTTATACTGGTGAGGGAATATTAATAAATTCTGATAAATTTAATGGTTTTAATAGTAAAGATGCATCAAAATCTATTATAAAATTTATAGAAGACAATAGTTTTGGAAAAATTGCTAAAAATTACAAGCTAAGAGATTGGGGTATCTCAAGACAGAGATATTGGGGTTGTCCAATACCGATTATCTATCGAGAAGATGGAATGATGATACCAGTAGATGAGAGTGAACTGCCAATTAAATTGCCAGATGACATAGATTTTTCAGTTAGTGGAAATCCTTTAGATAATCACCCAACTTGGAAATATACGACTTGTTTTAAAAAAGGATTAAAAGCCGTAAGAGAAACTGACACTCTTGATACTTTTTTTGAATCAAGCTGGTATCAAGCAAGATTTTGTACACCTAATGACCCTGATAATATGGTAGGTGAGGATGCAAATTATTGGTTACCAGTAGATGTTTATATTGGCGGTATAGAACATGCTGTGTTGCATTTACTATATGCGAGATTTTTTCATAAATTATTGAGGGATGAAGGTATTCTGAAATCTAATGAACCATTTAAATCATTAATAACTCAAGGTATGGTATTAAAAGATGGCTCAAAAATGTCAAAGTCTAAAGGAAATATTGTTGATCCTGAGAATTTAATAGAAAAATATGGTTCAGATACTGTAAGGTTATTTGTAATTTTTGCGGCTCCAATTGAGAATTCGTTAGAATGGTCAGACCATGGAGTTGAAGGTTGTTATAAATTTTTAAATAAATTGTGGTTAACAGGCTATAAAATAAAGAATGAGTTATATGTAAAAAATAATCAAGATTTAATTGATGAAAAGAAACTAAAAATTATTTTAAACAAAACTATCATGAAAGTTACAGATGATTACGGAAAGAGAATAAGTTTAAATACAGTAGTTTCTTCCTGTATGGAGTTACTTAATAACATACTTAAATTCATGGAGTTGGGCACAATAGATGGGAGAGAAATACTACATGCATATAAGCAATTAATCCTTATTTTAAATCCAATAACACCTCATATTTGTTATGAAATATCAAATTCAATGAATATTGAAGAAATGAAATTAACTGAAAGCTGGCCTAAAGCTAATAAAAATTTCATAAAAAGTGATAAAATATTTATAGTTATTCAAGTAAATGGAAAGATAAGAAAAAAAACTGAAATTAATATTCATTGTTCTGAAGAGAAAATAAAACAACTAGCCCTTTCGTTTCCAGAAGTCAAAAAATATATAGGAAATAAGGATGTAAAAAAAATAATTTATATTAAAGAAAAACTTGTTAACATAGTTGTGGCATGAAAATATTAAAGCATATACATATCATTTTTATTTTTATATCAACTTTATTTATCAATAGTTGTGGGTATAAATTAGGTGATCTAGAAGTAATTGGGGAAAATTCATCAAAAACAGCATCAATAAATATTAAATCTTCAGATGCTTTGAAACAAGTTTTTAAAAATTCAGGCTTTACTATTAGCCAAAGTACTTTTGATTATCTTGTTATTACAGAGGGTCCATTTTATAAAAAAGAAATAACATCAGTAACAAGTAATGCAGTAGCTAATGAATATACTGTTACTGGTTCTATAATTTTATCTTTATTAGATAAAAATGAAAATAAAATTATCGATAGAAAAATTATTACCTTTTCTAAAGATCATAAATTTTCTTCTTCTGAAGTTAATAGTTCTAGTAGAGAAGAAGATTTGATTAAAGATGATATTAGAAAAAATCTCCAGTTTCAGGTTTTAAACCAAGTGAGAAATAAAATTTAAATAATTTTTACATAAGTTTTTCTTTAAATTAATTATTAATAGCGATGAAAATTAAATACATAAACAATTATATTCAAGTTATTATAGTTTCTATATTATAGTTTCTATATTAGTTTATGGGACTAATATAGTGCCATTGATTGGTGTTGAGGATAAATATCATGAGCCGTATTCTTCTAATTATTGTAGCTTCAGCTTCTTGATTTTTCTAACAATTCCTCTAATTATCATTTTAATTACGATACCGTGCGATTAGTTAAATAAGGAGTGGGAGTCATTAGAGAAAGCTTTTGCAAAGAAATTTGGAGATAATGATAATATAAATTTACCTAAAAGTTTGGGCTGTTTGGTGGGAATTATTTGGCCTGTCTCATTTGTATCTATTGCCGTTATAGTATTAATGCTTTAGACTATTTTTTTCACGATAAGACCTTGGTCCTAACGAAAAATACGATGTTCCAGGATTAATAACAAAAAAATATCAAAATCTTTGATTATTTATAAAAATTTATTAGCCGCATTAAGCAGTAATTTTTTTTAATCCTTGGTATATGTATGCAATTATAGCGCTATTAATAATAGTAAAAAATAATTGCAATAAAACTAAAAAAATTAAAAAAATTTTATCAAAACCATATTTGGTAATTATTTCAAAAAAGACTATATTTATTAAAAAGTAGGGAATAATTATAGATATATATAAAAAATATATTTTTAATGATTTTCCTTGAGTTAAAATATAAGAATCTTTAATTTTTTTTTCATTTCCAATTGCGGCTTCAGGTAATATGAAAACTAGTCTCGTATAGATATATAATAAATATATTAATAGAATATATAAAAAAATTAAGGATTTAGAAAAATCTTTTTGAAAAAAAGGAAATAAAATTATGATGTGAATAAGATAAATGCCTACCATTACTAGAAGTAAATGTAATATTTTTTTTATATAAATACTTGTAAAAGATTGGTTAATAAAATATATGTAGTTATCTATTAATTGATTACTTAACAAAATACATCTAAATATATTTATAGAAATAGGAGAAGATAATATTAAATAAATTAAATGTAGTAAAATACTTATTATTATATTTTCAGTATAAATAATTATAAATTGTGAAATTATTAAATATACTAGAAGTGGAATATAATTTTTTACTCCAACTTTTAAATAAAAAATGCTAAATACAAATGATTTTAGTAATAATCTCATTTATTTTCTTTAATTATTGTTTTGTAGTATGCTGAAGAATCTTCGTTAGCATATCCATCTTTAGAGCATTTATTCATAATTCTATTTACTAAGGACGTGCC
>CAXNNI010000028.1:0-8843 GCA_964203715.1 Gammaproteobacteria bacterium | reverse complement strand
TTTTATAGTTGATCTTGAAATTATCTGTGCCCCAATAGTAGCTTGAATTGCTATATCAAAATTTTGCCTTGGTATTACATCCTTCATATTATTAACTAGCTTCCTGCCAATACTTAATAATCTTGAGCTATGCACAATTAAAGATAACGCATCTACTTTTTCTCCATTTATTAAAATATCAAGTTTTTGTAAATCTGTTTGTTGAAATGAGTGAATGTAATAATCAAATGAAGCATAACCTTTTGTACAAGATTTTAACTTATCAAAAAAATCTAAAACAACTTCATTAAGAGGAAGAAAATATTCTATTAAAGCCTGCCCCCCCAAATAAGAAATTTTTATCTGTTTACCTCTCTTTTGCTCACAAAGAATTATGACGCTTCCAATAAATTCATTAGGGACTATCATTGAAGCATTTATTATAGGCTCATGAATTTCATCAATACTTGCTACATCCGGCAATGCACTAGGGTTATCAACTTCTATAATACTTCCATTTTTTTGCTTAACTTTATAAATAACAGTTGGTGATGTAGTTATCAAATTAAGATTATATTCTCTTTCTAATCTTTCCTGAATTATTTCCATATGAAGTAAACCTAAAAAACCACATCTATATCCGTGTCCTAATGCTTTCGATTTCTCTGGCTCGTATGTAAAAGAAGAATCGTTAAGCGAAAGTTTTTCTAAGGCCTCTCTAAAATCTTTATAATTATCACTATTTATTGGGAAAAAACCAGCAAATACTTTTGGTTGAATTTCCTTAAAACCTTCTAATGGTTTACTTTCTTCATCATCATGTTCCAAAATCGTGTCACCAACTTTTGCAGACGCTATATTTTTTATACCTGAAACTAGATAACCAACTTCTCCCTCATTTATAATTTTTAATTTTACTGCTTTTGGAGTAAAACATCCTAGTTCTTCTACCTGATATACAATGTTAGTAGATGCTAATTTTATTTTTTGCTTTATATACAATGAACCCTGAAAGACTCTAACTAAAGACACTATCCCTAAATAATTATCAAACCATGAATCTATTACTAATGCTTTAAGTTTTTTTTCTTTACTGGCTTTTGGTGGTGGAATTTTTTTAATTATTTTTTCTAAGAGTTCTTCGACACCGAATCCAGTTTTTGCACTTACCCCTAAAGCTTCATCAGCGTCTAATCCTATAATTTCATTAATTTGTATTTTTACTTTATCTTGATCTGCAGACTGTAAGTCTATTTTATTTAAAACTGGTAGTATTTCTAAATTTAAATCAATAGCTTTGTAACAATTTGCAACGCTTTGCGCCTCTACACCTTGTGAAGCATCTACAATCAATAAAGCACCTTCGCATGCCGCTAATGACCTAGATACTTCGTATGAAAAATCAACATGACCGGGCGTATCTATAATATTTAGCTGATAAGTTCTACCATTATTTGATTTATAATTTAATCTTACACTTTGTGCTTTAATAGTAATTCCTCTTTCTTTTTCAAGATCCATTGAATCTAGAATCTGAGCTCCCATTTCACGCTCAGTTAGACCGCCACAAATCTGAATAAATCTATCTGCAAGTGTAGACTTTCCATGATCAATATGAGCTATAATAGAAAAATTTCTAATTAAATCAGTATTTATTTCTGACATTAAGATTTACTGTATTTTAAGTGCAAGATATAAGAAATTATTTTCTCCTCTTCTAACTAACAGAGATGCATATTGATTTTTTTGCATTTTATTAACAATTTTTTCAAATTGCTCAATATCTTTTACATCTATTCCAGATAATTGATGAATTATATCATTTCTTAACAAACCAGATTCAAGAGCAGGATCTCCTAAAACTTCGCTTACATAAATTCCTGAAACGTTTTCCAGATTTAGATCTTTTTTAAATTTTTCTGGAATATCTGATATTACCATACCTAAAATATTTTTGGTTTTTAAATTACTTTCTTTAGCTTTACTAGTTGTAATATTATTTTGATTAGGTAACTCCTCAACTTTAAATTTAATTATTTTTGTAAATCCTTTTCTAAGAACTTGAACATTAACAATATTTCCAATTGGAGTATTTGCCACTATTGGCGGCAATTCATATGATGCAATGATATCTGTATTGTCAAATTTTAAAATAATATCTCCAACTTTTAATTCTGATTTAGATGCTGGACCATCAGATACAATTTTTGAAATTAAAGCCCCACGTGGATTTCCCATCCCAAAAGATTTAGCTAAATTACTAGTTACTTCTTGAATAAATATACCCAGCCAACCCCTTCTAACTTTTTTGTATTTAATTAATTGTTTTATTACATTGTTTGCAACATCAATAGGTATGGCAAAGGACAATCCCATAAAACCACCAGATCTACTAAAAATTTGAGCGTTTACTCCTATAACTTCGCCATTTAAGTTAAATAAAGGACCTCCGGAATTTCCAGGATTAATAGCAACATCTGTTTGTATAAATGGAACATAGTTATCATTTGGAAGACTCCTACCTATTGCACTTACAATACCTGCAGTAACTGTGCTCTCAAAGCCAAATGGCGATCCAATTGCCAAAACCCACTGACCAGCTTTTAATTTTGCAGAATTTCCAATTTTAACGGGCCTCAGATTATTTGCTGGTATTTTTAAAACAGCAATATCTGTTGCTGGATCGGAGCCAATTAACTTAGCTTCTATCTCTCTTCTATCACTTAGCTTTACAATAATTTGATTAGCTTCTGAAATTACATGATGATTTGTGACGATGAAACCGTCATTCGAATATATAAAACCTGAGCCAACTGCAACAGATTCTTTTGGAATAATATTTTCCGGTACTTTAAAACCCTTGTCACCAAAAAACTTTTCAAAAAACTCATGTAATTCTTTATCATTTTTTCCAGGTTGAGTACTATTATTTGAACTTTTTCTTACAATACTAATATTTACAATACTTTGATTATTTTGTTCAACTAATCCGGAAAAGTCTGGTAAATTCATGCTGTTAGAAGCACTAGTTAAATTAATTGGTAATATTAAACTTACTAAAATTAATATTCTTAGCGAAGACTTTAGTATAAATACTTTCGATAGTTTTTTCATATTGACTATTTGCTCTTTTCCTTATTTTATAATAGATTATACTTTGTTCTATTGCATAAGGTAACAAAAAAATTTTAAAACAAATTGAAAATTCAAATTATTTTGACATCCTTATTATTGGTAGTGGGGCTGCTGGAAATAGTTTAGCTCTTCAGTCTCCGGATGAGATGTCTATTGCTTTAATATCTAAAACAGAACTCCAAGAAGGCAGCACTTATTATGCCCAAGGTGGAATCTCTGCAGTTCTTAGCGAACTTGATTCAATTGATCAACATGTACAAGACACTATGAACGTAGGTGCAGGACTATGCAAAAAAAATATTGTTGATGCTGTTTCAAAGGAATCAAAAAATATTATTGATTGGTTGTCTAATCAAGGTGTTGAATTCACAAAATACCGGGAAGGTAAAGAAATCAAATTGCATTTGACAAAAGAGGGTGGTCATACACATCCAAGAATAGTTCATGCTAATGACAATACTGGTAAAGCTATTCAAGACAGCTTAATTGAAAAAGTAAAGAAAAAAAATAATATAGAATTATTTACCCATCATGTAGCTATAGATCTTATTATAAAAAAAAATAATTTTAGTAATGAAAAAAAATGTATTGGTGCTTATTTATTAAATAAAAAAAATAATCTAATAAGTGTTTTTAAAGCAAAATATATTATTTTGGCCACTGGTGGAGCAAACAAAGTTTACTTGTATACGAGTAATCCTGACACGTCATCAGGAGATGGGATAGCTATGGCATACAGAGCTGGATGTGATATAGCCAATATGGAATTTATACAGTTTCATCCAACCTGCTTATTTCATCATAAAGCAAAATCATTTTTAATCAGTGAATCACTTCGTGGTGAAGGTGCAAAATTAATACTTCCAAATGGTAATGAATTTATGCATAAATATGACTCAAGAGGGGTATTAGCGCCAAGAGATATTGTTGCAAGAGCAATCGACAAAGAAATGAAAACCAATGGCTATGATTATGTTATGCTAGATATTTCTCATAAAAATAGTTCATTTATAAAAGAAAGATTTCCAAATATTTATAATAAATGTTTGAAGTATAATATTGATATTACTAAATCTGCTATACCTGTAGTTCCAGCAACGCATTATACTTGCGGTGGTATTAATATTGATGTTAATGCAAAAACAAATATAAAAAATCTCTATGCGATTGGCGAGGCTGCTCATTCTGGTCTTCATGGTGCCAATAGAATGGCAAGTAACTCTTTATTAGAATGTATTTTCTTTTCAAAAAAAGTTATAGATGATATAAAAAGCCAAAAAAATGGAGCTCATGAAAATATTCAAAATTATAATGAATTGCAAATAAAAAATGTAAATAAAAAAATTAATGAAGAAATAATAATCACACATTCTTGGAAAGAAATTAGAACTCTGATGTGGGATTATGTAGGTATAGTTAGAAGCAATGAAAGATTAAAAAAAGCTTATACAAGAATTTTAATCTATAAAGAAGAAATTGAAGAGTGCTTTAGCAAAAATATCATATCAAGCAATCTTATTGAACTTAGGAACCTAATATGCGTTGCAGAAATAATAATAACATCAGCGTTACTTAGAAAAGAAAGTAGAGGGCTTCATTATAATATTGATTACCAAAAGACTAATGATATAGCCGAAGACACAATTATCAATATAGATACCAAAAAATTTATTAAACAATATCAAGAAAAATAGTTTCTCTGTAATATTTTAATTCATCTATAGAGTCTATTATATCTTGTAAAGCAATATGTTGTGTATCTTTTTTAAATTTTACTTCTGGGTACCACCTATTAACCAATTCTTTAATTGTACTTACATCTATATTTCTATAATGAAAAAAATTCTCTAAATCAGGCATACATCTGGCCAAAAAACGTCTATCCTGACATATTCCACTTCCACACATTGGCGATACTTTTTCATCTAAATAATTATATAAAAAATCAATAGTCATTTCTTGAGCATCTTTATAACTATAAGAGCTAGATTTTATCCTTTCAATAAGTCCAGATTTATTATGTTGGATAGTATTCCATTCATCCATACTATCTAAAACTTCATCTAAAGTTTTAATTGCTACAACTGGACCCTCCTCTAGAATATTAAGATCTTTATCCGTAACTATAGTAGCTATCTCAATTATCCTGTCGTTGAAAGTATCTAGCCCAGTCATTTCAAGATCTATCCATATTAAATTTTTACTGTTTTTAATCATTTATTTAAGAATTCCAATTAATAAGTTTTAATATTTCATATATTTAATAAATTGTTCTTTTATCAAAAGCTTTAGATAATGTAAATCTATCAATATATTCTAGTTCTCCTCCGACAGGAACGCCTTGCGCTAGTCTCGTAATTTTTAAAGAATTTTTTATAGCTATTTCACTTATAACATGAGCTGTAACGTCACTTTCAACTGTATAGTTTAATGCTAAAATCAATTCTTTTACATTTCTTGATGAAATAATTATTGCAAGCTCGTCCAAACCAATTTCCTTAGGCCCTATTCCATCAAGTGGGGAAAGTTTTCCTAATAAAACAAAATATTTACCATCATAATTTGTACTATTTTCTATATTCAAAACATCTGAAGGACTTTCAACAACACACAGCATATCATTATTTCTACTTGGATCAGAGCATATTTCACAAATATCATACTGTGTAAAGTTTCTACATAATTTACAATTATTTGTATTTAAAATTACATCCTTTAAGGTATCTGATAAATACAATGCTTTCTGTTTAGCTTTTTGTAATAAAAAATATGACATTCGTTGAGCTGTTTTCTTACCGACACCTGGCAAGCATGTTAATGCATCTATAAGATCTTCAATATTCTTTTTTTTGTTTAACATATCATTAGAAATTAAAATCAGCTGGTAATCCTTGTTTTGTAAGCAGAGACATTTTTTCTGAGGAAATCTTTTTTACTTCTTTAACGGCAATATTAAAAGTTTCCTTAATAATTAATTCAAGGTTCTTAGTATTAGAAATATTAAAACCTTCAGAAAAGGAAACCTTTTGCACAATATAATCACCATTTACGATAATTGATAATATTTTTGATTTATCAGAAACTGTAATATTAGTTTTAGATATCTCATCCTTAATTTTTTTCATATCTTTTTTCATTTGCTGGGCTTTCTTCATTAAACCCATCATATCACCCATACCCCCAAGTCCTTTAAACATAGTTATTCTCCCAAAATTTCATTATTAAGTTTAATTGAATTTTCGATACTTGTAGCATTAAATTTTTTCTTTATTGCTTTTACAAAATTATCCTGTTCTATCAAATTATCAGCTATTAAAATTTTTTCACTATTTTTCTCTTCTTTTTTAATATTTAATGTGTGCAAAGTATTTTTAGAACTATCAATTTTTATTTTAATATCAGTTTTATAATAATATGATAATGCTTCTTGTAGTTTAGCTTTAGTTTTTTCTGTTACAATATTTAATAAGTTTTCTTCTATTAAAAAATTTATATTATCTCTATCTTTTGAGTGAAATAAAATATTATTAGCAAGATTCATTGTTACCATGTCAATTTCTAGTCTTTTTAATATTAAATCCCAATTGTTTTCTATTTTTAATGAACTTTTATTAGTATTATTTTTTTCATTTCTTATGTCTAAATTAGAATTATCATTATAAATATCAACTATTTCTTCATTTTTTTTTTCGTCACTATTTTCTATATGTTTAAAATTTTTATCTTCAGATGATTTAAACAACATCATTCTTATGATAACCATTTCAAACCCACTTTTGTAATCTGGTGCATATTCTATATCTTTTAAATTAGTTACTCCAATTTGATAAAGCATTTGTACTTCGTCATGAGAATATCTTGCAGATATTTTTTTTAAACTACTGTCATAAAAACTTTCATTAAGCTTATTTGTTATTTTATATAATGCAGCTTGATGAAGTATTGATATTATTTCTTCCAGAAAATACTTAAAATCTATAGATAAAAAATAAAGTTTATCAATAAATTGCATTATAGCGCTCATATCTTTTTCTATCATCATCTCTATAAGTTGGTTAATACTATCTGAAGGCACTAAGCAAAGTATTTTACATATATTCTCATAAGTTATTACATTGTCTCCATGCGAAATACATTGCTCAGTTATACTTAAAGCATCTCTCATACTTCCATCAGACATTTTTGATATACTCTTAATTGCTAGATCATCATAAGATATTTTTTCGTTATCTAGAATTTTTCCTAATTGCTCTTTTATTGTCTCAGTTGAAATTCTATTTAAACCAAAATGAAGACATCTTGACAAGATTGTGCTTGGAATTTTTTGAACATCAGTTGTTGCTAGGATAAATTTAACGTAATCTGGTGGTTCCTCTAAAGTTTTAAGAAGAGCATTAAAACTGTGTGTAGATAACATGTGCACTTCATCTAGTATATAAATTTTATATCTACCTTGTGTAGGTAAATATTGAACATTTTCCAAAAGATCTCTAATGTCTTCTACTTTAGTTTTAGAAGCTGCATCAACTTCATATAGATCAACGAAGCATCCAGAATCTATTGATGTGCAACTAGAGCACTTACCACATGGTTTTGATGAAATACCATTAACTTCGCAATTTAAAGATTTTGCTAAAATTCTTGCTAATGTAGTTTTCCCTATACCCCTGGTGCCTGTAAAAAGATAAGAATGATGCAATCTATTATTATCTAAACTATTAACTAATGCTTTAACAATATGCTCTTGTCCTATAAGATCAGAAAATAATTTTGGGCGCCATTTTGTTGCTAATACTGTATTCATCATAATAAAATTATGCTATCACATTTGCACCTTTGTTAAATAAATTTATTTATAAAAAAGACAATAAACAAAGGAACATAAAATAGCCCAAACAAAGTTGATAAAATAACAGCAGATGAGACCTTTTCAGGATATATATTTAATACAGTTGCAAAAACTACTGTATTAGCCGCAATAGGAACAATTGCTAGCAATAAGAATGCTCTGTAAACATCTATAGTAAAAATATTAAAGATATATATATCTATTGTAATTAAAAAAAATATTACTAGTGGCCATATCACAAATTTTCCAAGAAATGATAAAAATATAAACTGATAATCTAAAGTTGTTTTTCTAGCAGCAGATATTCCAAAACCAATTAGCATCATTCCTAACACAACATATGTACCTCGCATATTTATCACAAAATTATCCATTATTTTAGGTAAAGAAATATTAAAATACAAAAAAAAGATTGCAAGTATAAATGCATATATTGCTGGTAATCTTGCTAACCTAATAAAAGAGTCTTTAACGCTATACTTACCCCTTGCAGCAAGATAGAAAACGACTGTATTTTCAAATATAGTAATACCTACGGTACCCATTATATAAAAACCAAATACTTTTTGATCAAACAACAGTAAAGCGACTGGAATACCGAAGTAACCTGTATTCCCTTCAGAAGCGACTATTGCAAGAACATTTGCTCTTGTATCATTCCATTTATACCTACCATAGTAAAAAAAAACTGTAGCAATAAAAAAGCTTATAAAAAAAGCAAGAAAAGGAATTAGTAAATAGCTATAAGATAACTCTGCATGCGTTGTACCCTCGAAAATTACAAAAGGAGCTACTATATATATTATAAGTTTACCTAAACCTTTAGAGTTTATATCTAAATATTTTCCAGCAATAAAACCTAAAACTACTATTAAATATA
>CAXNNI010000027.1:0-8896 GCA_964203715.1 Gammaproteobacteria bacterium | reverse complement strand
CGAGATGTTCTGTTTATTAGTTCTTCAATGCTAGCTGATAAATAAACAACAAAACCCATTGTTTTAATTATATTGCGATTTGTTTCAGAAATTATTATACCTCCTCCAGTTGCAATTACCGTATTTGTTTTCATAGAAATTTCTTTTAATATATTTTTTTCTCTTTTTCTAAAGCCTATTTCTCCTTCATATTCAAATACTGTAGTAATATTAACACCTGTTTTTTGTTCAATTAATTCATCTGTATCAACAAAATCATATTTTAAAATTTTTGATAATTTTTTTCCGACTAGACTTTTTCCTGAACCCATTGGCCCAATTAAAATTATATTTTTTTTTATTTTATGCAAGGTAATTTTTTTTGTTTATAGTAATATAGATATTAACAAGAAATTTTATGGTCACCAACAAATATGAGTAATTTTTTTAGAAAAGCTTTAAAACCAGTATTATATATTATTAGTTTTGCTGTTATTTCATTATTGCTATTTTATATAACTTTGTTTAGTAGCTTGCCACCTCTTGAAGAGATAATGGATATGAAGATGCAAATTCCAATGCGAGTATATACTCAAGATAAAAAACTTATAGCTGTTTATGGAGTTCAGAAAAGATCACCAATTAGTTTTGATAAAATACCAGATACGCTAAAAAATGCATTTATAGCGGCGGAAGATGAAAGATTTTATAGGCATCATGGAGTTGATTATATTGGATTATTGAGAGCTTTTAAAAATATTATTTTGTCCAGAGGTGAGATTAAGCAAGGTGGAAGCACTATTACAATGCAGGTTGCTAGAAATTTTTACTTAACTTCAGAGAAAACAATATCTAGAAAGTTAAGAGAAATAATGCTTGCTTACAAATTAGAAAGACATCTTAGTAAAGAAAAGATATTTGAATTATATATGAATAAAATATATTTAGGTAACGGTGCTTATGGGGTTGTAGCAGCAGCGCAAGTATATTATGGGAAAAATTTATCGAATTTAAATTTAGCGCAAATAGCCATGATCGCAGGCTTGCCAAAAGCGCCTTCAAAATATAATCCAATCATTAATAAAGAAAAAGCTCTTCAAAGAAGGAATTATGTTTTAAAACAGATGCTTGAAAATAATTATATCTCTCGAGATGTTTATGATAATGCTATTATTCAACCTTCAACAGTTGGACTTAATTCAGGCAAAGTAGACTTTGATGCTCCTTACGTTGGAGAGATGATAAGGATATGGATGGAAAAAAAATATGGAAAAGAAATTTATAGTCATGGTTATGATGTAATTACTACAATAAAAAGTGACTTACAGGATGCAGCAAATCGATCATTAGTAAATAATTTAGAAAATTATGATCTTCGCCATGGTTATAGGGGACCTGAAGCTACTTATAATTTATCATTAGATCTTAAAGAAAATATTGATAACTATTTAAACAATTTTTTTGAAGTTAATGGAAATCTTCCTGCTGTAGTCTTAGATGTTCAAGATAATATAATAAAAGTCTACTCAAAGAAAAAAAAATTAATAGATATTCCTATTTATAATATTTTAATAAAAGATAAATATTTGAAACAAAGTTATAAACAAGAAATTAAAAATTTTAAGTCTATATTGTCAAAAGGCGATGTTATAAGAATTAAGGAATATAATAACATATGGTTTTTATCGCAAATTCCAAAAGTTAATGGAGCTTTAGTTTCTATAGATTCAAATAGCGGTGCAATTACAGCTTTATCTGGAGGTTATGATTTTAAACTCAGTAAATTTAATAGAGTAATTTTAGCAAAAAGACAACCTGGATCTGTAGTTAAGCCATTTATTTATTCTGCTGCATTAAATAAAGGTTATACGCCTGCTTCTATAATTAATGACGAGCCAAAATTTTTTTCCGGGAAAACACAAAGTAATACTTGGGCACCAAAAAATTATGATAATGAATATTATGGGCCCGTAAGACTCCGTTTCGGCTTAGTTAAATCATTAAATATGGTATCTATAGAATTACTAGAAAATATTGGAATTGATTATGTTATAGATTATCTCCAAAATTTTTCTATACCTATAGAAAATATGCCAAAAGATCTCTCGTTGGCTTTGGGAACTGGTGAAATTACTCCTATACAATTAGCAGAATCGTATGCGTATTTCGCAAATGGTGGATACGCAATCAAACCTTATTTGATAGAACAAGTTCGAATGAGAGAAAATAATAAAATTATTTATGTTGAAAATCCTATAAGAGTTTGCACTAATCCTTGTGATTTTATGAGTTTAGATGCATTACAATTTCCTAACGCGAGATCTGTTGAGGAGATTGAAAAATTAAGAGAAAAAGCTGGTACCCCAAGAATTGCATTACAAAAACTTGATCCAAGAAATATGTATCAGATGGTAAGCATGATGAAAGATGTCATAACACAAGGTACGGCATCTGCGGCTAATGTTTTAAATAGAAGTGATATTGCAGGAAAAACTGGCACGACAAATGATCAAAAAGATGCATGGTTTGTTGGATTTAATAGAGATATTGTTACCGTAAGTTTTGTCGGTTTTGATAAAAATACTTCTTTAGGTAGTACTGAATATGGAAGCACAACAGCTTTACCTATTTGGATTGATTATATGGCGGTTGCATTGAGAGGGAAACCAATGTCAGACTTAGAGATTCCAGATGGTTTAGAAAGCGTTGTGATTGATAGTAGCACTGGTTTACTGTCTTCATCAAAAACACAACATTCAATAGTAGAAATTTTTAAAAAAGAAAGTATCCCAGAATTAGTCAATAAAGAAAATAAAAATAACGAAAAAAAGTATAAATCATTGGATGACTTAATAGACCAACTATTTTAGTTGTTATGATATTTTTGACTGTATTTTTTTACATGATTTATTAATATTTCTAAATTATTAGGATTTACATATTGATCTATTCCATGTCCAAGATTAAAAATGTGTTTATGCCCAAATCCGTATGTATCTAATAATTTAGATGCTTCTTTTTTTAAAGTTTCCGGTGAACCGTGAAGTGCAGTTGGATCTAAATTTCCTTGTAAACATATTTTTTCTCCAACTATTTTTCTAGCAAAATCAATATCTGTTGTCCAATCTAACCCAATAGCATTGCAGCCTGAGTTAGCTATATGTTTTAACCAGCCACCGCCACCTTTAGTGAATAACATTATTGGAATATTTTTAGTAGTATTATTTTTTCTTAAATTATTAATTATTTGTTTCATTGGATTTAGAGAAAAATAGATATAGTTTTCAGTATTTAGCAGGCCTCCCCATGAATCAAAAATCATTAAAATATTAGCCCCAGCTTTAGCTTGCATAATTAAATATTCAGAAACAGAGCAAATTAGTTTTTGGGTTAAGAGTTCAAGCATTTTAGGGTTTTTAAAAACGATTGACCTTACTTTTATAAAATCTTTAGTTGCAAATCCTTCCACCATATATGTTGATAAGGTCCAGGGACTCCCGGAGAAACCAATTAAAGGTACTTCGTTGTTTAATTTAGTTTTAGCATGAATAATAGCTTCGGCAACATATTCTAATTTGGAATTAATATTTTTTTCATTTAGAGACTTCACATCTTCTAAATTAATTAAGGGATTATCGAAATAAGGACCATGATTATCTTTAAATTTTAATTCAAGACCCATAGCATCAGGTATTGTTAAAATATCTGAAAAAATTATTGCAGCATCTAAGTCAAATCTTTTTATTGGTTGAATAGTGACTTCAGAAGCTAATTCAGGTGTTTTACATAATTCTAAAAAACTTCCAGCTTTTGCTCTAGTAGCTCTGTATTCAGGCAGATATCTGCCAGCTTGTCGCATTATCCAAATAGGGGTTTTGTCTACAGGAATACTATTTAACACATCTAGCATTCTTTTATTTTTAATTGAATTCATTTTATTAAATTTCTAAATAATCCAGTATATTTTCTGCAGCTTCTCTTCCTTCAAACACGGCAGTTACTACTAAGTCAGAACCTCTAGTCATATCGCCACCAGCAAATATCTTTTTATTTGTTGTTTGATAATTATATTTGTTATTAATTTTTAGAAGCCCATCATTTTTAATTTCTATTTGATATTTTTTAAACCATTCTGCTGGACTTGGTTGAAATCCAAAAGCAATTATAACTTTATCTGCAGGCACGATTATTTCAGAATTTTCTATGAGTATTGGTTTTTTTCTTCCTATAGCATCTGGTGGTCCTAATTTTGTTTTTATAATCTTTACTCCTTCAACTTTTTTATCACCAATAATTTCTATAGGTTGATAGTTGAAAAGAAATTTCACTCCCTCTTCTTTCGCATTTTTAACTTCTTTTTTTGAACCAGGCATATTTTCTTCGTCTCTTCTATATATACAAGTAACACTTTCAGCACCTTGTCTGATTGATGTTCTATTGCAATCCATGGCAGTATCTCCGCCCCCCAAGATAACAACTTTTTGGTTTTTCATTGAAATAAGATTTTTGTCAATTTTTAACTCATTATTTATATTTGAGATTAAGAATTGCAACGCTTCATGAACATTCTTGAGATCTTCGCCTTTAAAATTTCCTTTTATAGATTTATAAGTTCCCATACCTAGAAAAATAGCATCATGTGAATTATATATATCTTGAAAATTTATATCTTTTCCAACTTCAGTATTTAAAATAAATTCAACACCCATACCTTCTAAAATTTCTTTTCTTTTTTCAACTACAGTTTTATCTAATTTAAAGGGAGGGATTCCAAAAGTTAATAAACCTCCAATTCTAGAGTACTTATCATAAACTTTTGCCTTAACTCCATTCCTGGTCAAAATATCAGCACATGCTAAACCTGCAGGGCCAGCACCAATTATTGCAACTTTTTTATCTGTTTTAATAACATGAGACATGTCTGGTTTCCATCCAAGTTTAAATGCTTCATCAGTAATGTACTTTTCTATTGATCCAATAGTTACTGCTCCAAAGCCATCTTCAAGTGTGCAGGCACCCTCGCATAATCTATCTTGCGGACATATTCTGCCGCAGATTTCTGGAAGAGAATTAGTTTTATGAGACATTTCTGCTGCTTCAATAATCTTACCTTCGTTAATAAGGTCTAACCAAGCTGGAATGTAATTATGTACAGGACATTTCCACTCGCAGTAAGGATTACCGCAGTTTAAACATCTCCCAGCTTGCTCTGAAGCTTGCTTAGGTTCGAAATTAGAATAAATTTCATTGTAATTATAAATCCTAATCTCAGCACTTTCAACCGGGGGATCCTTTCTCTGGATATCTAAAAATTGCATTGAATCTTTCATTCTCTTATTATTACATAAAAATCATTATTATGGTTAATTTGAAACCTATTGTATAGGTTTTTAAGAAAACTTATTTTTTATAAATTTGCTAGCGAATGCAATATCTGCTCGATTATTTGAGCGTTTTTTTAACTCACTAATGATTTCTCCGATTTGACTTATTTTTTGTATAGATTTCTCAGTAATAATTTCTTCAATCATTTTTTGGATTTGTTCCTGAGGCATATCTTCAGGCATATATTCCTTAAAAACAGATAATTCATAAACTTCTTGTTCTATAAGATCAGTTCGATTTGCTGCTTCATAATGTGCTAAAGAATCTTTATTTTTTTTAGATAACTTTTTTAGAATTTCAAAGATAATTTCATCTGTT
Source organism: Gammaproteobacteria bacterium (assembly GCA_964203715.1). Lineage (GTDB taxonomy): Bacteria > Pseudomonadota > Gammaproteobacteria > Poriferisulfidales. The sequence goes on along the minus strand of CAXNNI010000027.1, from coordinate 3,214 downwards.
AAGACTTTTCTTGTTTCTACTTCTTTATCAAGAATTGCTGAAAGTATTAATTTTATCGCACCCAATCTTTTTTTATTTCCACTTTTCATAGAAGTTCTCATATCTTCAGTGATTTTATTTTTTAGTGGAGAATTAGTATCTGATTGATTGGGCATTAATAGAGCTTGATTCTTCTACCTGTTGCAGTTCGGTTAGTTCTTTTATGCACTCTTTTAACCGCAGCTGCAGCTTTTCTTTTTCTAATAGAGGTTGGTTTCTCGTAAAATTCTCGTTTTCTAATTTCTGTTATAATACCTGCTTTTTCACATGCACGTCTAAACCTTCTAATCGCAATATCGAATGGTTCATTTTCTTTTAGTTTAATACTTGGCATAATTGTCCTAAAATAATTTTGTTTTTTTTAGTATACAGTTCATATGAATAAAAATCAAAATAAAGTGGAAGACATAAAATGTTAGTTCTTGGTATTGAGACATCATGCGATGAAACTGGTATTGCTCTCTATGATTCAAAAAAAGGCTTGCTAGCTGATGAGTTATTTAGTCAAACCAATATTCATCTTAAATATGGTGGCGTTGTCCCTGAGCTTGCTTCGAGAGATCATGCTAATAGAGTACTACCTTTGTTGCAAAATCTTTTAGATAAGACCCGTAGATCTTTGGATGATATTGACTTAGTAGCTTATACAGCTGGACCAGGTTTAAAAGGGTGTTTATTAGTTGGCTCGACTTTTGCAAGAACCTTGTCTTATGCTATAGATAAGCCAATAATTTCTGTAAATCATATCGAAGCGCATCTTTTAGCTCCTTTTATGGAATATTCAGAATTAAAATTTCCGTTTTTTGGCCTTTTAATTTCTGGTGGCCATACCATGATAGTTGATGCTAAGAATATTGGTGAATATGAGATTATGGGAGAAACATTAGATGATGCAGTAGGAGAAGCTTTTGATAAAAGCGCAAAGCTAATGGGATTAAATTACCCAGGTGGACCGTTAATTGAAAAATTAGCAAAGGAAGGAATTAATGGCAGTTATAAATTTCCGAGGCCAATTTTAACTCAAGCTAACTGTGATTTTAGTTTTAGTGGTTTAAAAACACATATTATGTTGACATGGAGAAGATCTAATAAAACTGATCAAGTTCGAAAAAATATTTCTTTGGAATTACAAAATTCTGTTACTGATTGTTTAATTCGCAAGCTAAAATTTGCGCACCAGAAGAAAGGCTACAATACTATTATTATTTCAGGCGGGGTAAGTGCGAATCAATTTATAAGAGAAAAAATAACTAAATTTGCTGAATCTATTAATGTAAAAGCTTACTATCCAACAAAAAAATATTGTACAGATAACGGTGCAATGATAGCTTATGCAGGTTATAAAAAATATGAAGTAGGACAAATATATAATTTACAAGGAGAAGTTAAGCCAAGATGGCCATTAGATCAATTGAGCGAATACCTAGTAAATGATTAATCAAGATTTTAAAAAGCGGGTAACTATAAACTCTGAGGAAGAGACTTGGTATAAATCAACGTCTGATGGAGTCGAACGTTTATATTTAGAAAGAGATGGTGGTGGTGAGTCAGCTATTGCAACAACTATTGTTCGTTTTGCGCCTAAAAGTAAATTTGATTGGCATATGCATTCTGGTGGCGAAGAGTTTTTAGTTTTAGAAGGAGTTTTTTCAGATGAATTTGGCTCTTATTTAAAAGGTACTTATGTAAGAAACCCAAAAGGTACAGGGCATAATCCTTATAGTAATTTTGGTTGTGTGTTATTTGTAAAGTTGCGTCAGTTTCAAAAAAATGATGATAAGAAAGTCATAATTGATACAAATAAAACATCTTGGCTTCCTGGTGTAGTCGATGGTTTATTAGTTATGCCTTTGCATCATTTTAATACAGAACATGTTGCTTTAGTTAAATGGAAGCCAAATACAATATTTAATCTTCATCAGCATTGGGGTGGGGAAGAAATTTTAGTTTTGGATGGAGTTTTTTATGATGAGTTTGGTGCATACCCAAAAGGATCATGGTTACGAAGTCCACACTTAAGTCAACATACCCCTTTTACTAAAGATGAGGGTGCGCTTATTTTTGTTAAGACAGGTCATTTATAAATTAATTGACATAATCTCTTATTTAAATTAGCATAATAGATTATGTACGAAATCAAAAATAAACTAGTAAAACGTGGTGGCAAGAGGTTAGGCGCTGGACGAAAAAGTTTATACGGCTTACCTACTAAAGCAATTCGTGTTCCAGAAAATATGATTACAAAAATAAAAGATTTTATGGTGTCACAAAATCTAGCCGAGTATGAATTACCATTATTTACCTCAAAAGTTGCTGCTGGCTTCCCGTCACCTGCAGATGATTTTATGGATACCAAGCTTGATTTGAATAGTCATTTAATTAAAACACCAAGCGCAACTTTTTTTGTTCGCGTTTCTGGTGAATCAATGATAAATGCAGGAATTCATGACGGAGATTTATTGATTGTAGATAGGAGTATTACGCCTCAAGTAGGAAAAGTTGTGATCGCCGCTATTCAGCATGAACTTACTGTTAAACGATATATTAAAAAAGATGGTAATGTTTATCTAGCTCCAGAAAATGAGAATTATCAACCAATTTTAGTTAATGAAGAAGATGAAGTTTATATTTGGGGAGTTGTTACTAATGTTATTCATGCAGTTTAAATTTAATATATGTCTACATCCAAACCAGATCTTATTTATGCGCTAGTTGACTGCAATAATTTTTATTGTTCGTGCGAAAGAGTTTTTAATCCGGCGTTAGAGAACAAACCAATAGTTGTATTATCAAATAACGACGGTTGTATTGTGGCGCGTTCAAATGAAATTAAAGAATTAGGTATTCCAATGGGAGCGCCTATTTTTCAATATAAAAAATTATTAGAAAAAAATAATGCTTTAATTTTTTCTTCAAATTATCAATTGTATGGTGATATGTCTCAACGCGTTATGGAAACCTTAAGACAATTTACACCTTCTATAGAGGTATATTCAATAGATGAAGCATTTTTACGAGTAGAAGAATTTAGACGATTGGATGTAAATAAGTATTGTTTAGAAATTCGAAAAACTGTCAAGAAATGGACTGGAATCCCAGTTTCAATTGGTATTGCACCAAATAAAACTCTAGCTAAAGTTGCTAACCATATAGCAAAAAAAAATATAAATAGTGG
>CAXNNI010000026.1:0-9267 GCA_964203715.1 Gammaproteobacteria bacterium | reverse complement strand
ATTGCTCTTATTTTTGGGGCCCCTGAAACTGTGCCAGCAGGAAAAGTTGCCCGAAGTACATCAAGGGGTTTTATTTTATTTTTTATGATTCCATTAATATTAGAAACTATATGCATCACATGGGAATATTTTTCTATTATCATTTTTTCTGTAAGCTTTATACTTCCAACTTCTGAAATTTTACCAATATCATTTCTTCCTAAATCTATTAACATTAAATGTTCTGCTAATTCTTTTGGGTCTTTTAAAAGATCACATTCATATTGCAAATCTTCTTTATTATCCTTTCCTCTAGGTTTTGTTCCTGCAATAGGGCGTACTGTTATTTTTTTTTCTTTTAATTTAACAAGTATTTCAGGCGATGAACCAATTATCTGAAAATTTTCCATATCTAAAAAATACATATATGGAGAAGGATTCATTTTTCTTAAAGCCTCATACATATTAATTGGATGACCACTAAATTCTTTTGTAAGTCTTTGTGACAAGACAACTTGCATAACATCGCCATTAGATATGTATTCTTTAACTTTTTTTACAGCTTTTATAAAATTTTCTTTTTTAAAAGAAGAATTAAATTTTTTAGAATTTAATATTTTTTTTTGATTAATATTATTATGATTTTCATTTATTAAAGTCTTTATTTTTTCAATTCTATCTATGGCGTTTTCAAAGCTATTTTCTGATTCTGTTTTGGCATTAACAACGATATGAATACAATTTTCAAAATTGTCAAAAATTATAACTTCATTACAAACAAATAAGAAAATATCAGGCACGTTTATGTTGTCTTCTTTATTTGTTTTTAATTTTTTTTCAATAAATTTTATGGTTTCATAACCAAAATAGCCAACTAGGCCTCCGGAAAATGGAAGATTTTTGGGAAGATTAGCTATTTTATTATTTGCATAGAAATTTTCTATCCATTCCAGCGGGTCATCGCATTCAAATTCTTTAACAATATTATTAACGCTATAGATAATTTTATTATTAATAACTTTTATCATCTCATGAGATTGAGTTCCGATAATACTGTATCTACTCCATTTTCCTTTATTAGAGCCTGATTCAAACAAAAATGAATTTTTATGATTAAGATTTTTATAAACTTCAAGTGGACTTTTCTCGAAATTTTTTATAACTTTATATATCGAAATTCTTGAATTTCCTTGATTAGCTAATTTTATAAAATCTTTTTTTAGCATTTTTATTAGTCAGAAGAAATTTCATGCTTCATTTTTTTTATAGTGTTTTCATAGTTTTTAGAATTAAATATTGCTGATCCTGCTACAAAAATATTTGCTCCAGCTTTTTTTATTTGTTTGATATTTGAGATTTTAATTCCTCCATCAACCTCAATTTCTACATTATAACCAGCATCATCTATCATTTTTTTGCATTTTTTTATTTTTTCTAAGGAATTATTTATAAATTTTTGACCAGCGTAGCCAGGATTTACAGACATAATTAAGATAAAGTCTATTTTATCTAAAATATGATCAAGCAAAGATAGCGGTGATGCTGGATTAAGAGCTATACCAGCTTTGCAATGTTTGCTTTTTATTAACTCTATACTCCTGTCAACGTGATTAGTTGCTTCAGGGTGAAACGAAATCATTGATGCACCAGCATCGCAAAATTGAATAATTAAGTCGTCTACAGGAGTTGTCATAAGGTGAACATCAATAGGTTTTTTAATGCCATAATTTATCAGTGACTCGCATATTATCGGCCCTATTGTTAAATTTGGAACATAATGATTATCCATTACATCAAAATGTATAATATCTGCTCCCGCCAATATTACGTTTTCAACTTCTTTACCAAGCTCTGCAAAATTTGCAGATAAAATTGATGAAGCTATAGAATTTTTCATTTTTGTTATAAGGTTGTGTTTTTTTGTTTCTAATATAATATATGATAATCATACCGTAATGAGAATAATAAAGAAATTATAAATAAACTATAAGTTAAGTAGAAAAAAAGGAGTTAGGATAATGATTAAACCACATGGCTCAGAAGAGTTGATGCCAAAAATTGTGTTCACGGAAGAAGAAAAGGTTGCACTTTTAGAATCTGCAAGAACAATGAAAAAAATGATCGTTAGTTCTGCCGCGGCAGGTAATCTAGTTATGTTAGGAGCTGGATATTTTACACCATTAGATGGGTTTATGGAGAAAAAAGAAGTTATTTCAGTATCAAATGATATGAAACTTCTTAATGGTCTCTTCTGGCCAACACCTGTTGTAAATCTTACTGATCAAAAAATAGATTTTAAAGAAGGAGAAAAAATAGCTTTAATAGATCCAAATGTTGATGGGAATCAAGTTATTGCTATTCAGACTGTTAATAAAGTTGAGAAACTAAGTGATGAAGAAATAGATAATATTATTGAAAAAGTTTACGGAACAAAAGATATTTCTCATCCTGGTGTAAAAAATTTTTATGAACAAGGAAATACATTAATTAGTGGTAATGTTGATGTTTTAAATTTTAGTTACTTTGAGAAAGACTTTGGTGAAACCTTCAGAACTGCAATGCAGATCAGATCTTCTATTGAATCTAAAGGGTGGAAAAATGTTGTGGCTTTTCAGACTAGAAATCCAATGCATAGAGCTCATGAAGAGTTATGTAGAATGGCCGGAGAAAAAGTAGGTGCTGATGGTATATTAATTCATATGTTGTTAGGAAGATTAAAAGCTGGAGATATTCCTGCAGATGTAAGAGATTTGGCTATCAGAACAATGGTCGATCATTATTTTCCTAAAAATTATGTGATGATTACTGGTTATGGATTTGATATGTTATATGCAGGACCGAGAGAAGCACTTCTTCATGCAGTTTTTAGACAAAATTGTGGTTGTACTTATTTGATTGTTGGTAGAGATCACGCTGGTGTTGGTGATTTTTATGGCGCATTTGACGCTCAAGATATATTTGATCAAATTCCAAAAAATGCACTTTTAATTAAAATTTTTAAAGCAGATCATACCGCTTATTCAAAAAAGTTAAATAAAGTCGTTATGATGAGAGATGTTGATAATCACACCATAAATGATTTTGTTATTTTATCAGGCACAAAGGTAAGAGAAATGTTATCAAGAGGCGAAAGTCTGCCAGAAGAATTTGCTCGACCAGAAGTAGCAGAAGTATTAATGAAACATTATATGCAGGAATAAAATATTATAAATACTTTTATTAGAAAAATTAGTTTATTAAGATTTCTTCTATTATTACTTGGTTTTATTTTTTTGATATTTTCTCAAGATCAAAATTCACAGCTTATTTTAGATGATGGATTTAGGATGTTTCTAACACTGGTATTACCGGCAACATTACCTATCTACTTGATGGTATTAGTATTTGATATATTAATGTTAATTGTGAAAATATCTTCTACTGAATTAAGTCAGGAGAAGTTTTTTTTTAAAAAAATTATGATTTTTGAGATAGGATTTACAGTAACTATAATTTACGCGTGGAGTTCTTATTATGTTTCTGTTTTTTCTTAGTTATTTAATTTGAAAATTAAATATAAATTAAAGTAATTTTTTCTTTTCGATATGTTCTTTCATTAAAACAGCTAATTTTTTCTTATAATCGCATTGTTCGCAACCTTCCCCGTTCCAACCTTTACCACTTTTCGGTAAATCTTCTGAATTAAGACATTTATAAATATCTTGTATTATTTGATCCACCCATTCTGTATTGCATTCCAATGGGTATAGAAATTCGTCAAACTTTAAATTGCATCCAAATTCTTTTTCATTAGATTTTCCATTTGCGTATACTATGTAACCAATATTAGAAACTTTAAAACCATTTTTTCTAAATAACCATTGATATATTTCTAATTGTCTTTTGTAACAGACCTCCCAGCCAGTATCAAAATTAGGACTAAATAATTTTTTAGCAGTAGCCTTATAGTCTACAATATGTAACTCTTCATTTTTATTTATCCAAATATCATCAATACCGCCAAAAATTAAAAGATTCGTATTTTTGTCATACCATTCTATGCCTTTAAAAGCGTTTCTCCATATTTCTAAATTCCTATTGTTGTATGGAGTACAATCAATATTATTTTTTATCATTATTGGATGAGGCTTTTTCTCTTTTCTGAATATATCAAATTCATTTTTGTATAAATTATCAACAGCATTATTTAATGTTAATTGTGGTCCTGATGGCGCTTTTATACCCTTACGCTCATGCAAATAAAAACATCTTGGACAATTTAGATAATTATCAATTCTAGATCTTGATAATTTATATGGTTTATCTGATAAAGGGTTGTAAAGGTCTCTCGCGTATTTTTTAAATATCATGTTAATTTGGAATTAGTACGTAAATTTTATTTGTGTTATTTCCTTTTTCTTTATTTATTTCTTCTTCTATGGTATCAGAATAGTGATTAATAATTTTGTAAGAATCTAGTTTTACAGCAACAATTGATGAATATACATGAATTTTATAGTTAGAATATGAAGTATTATTTTTATCTAAAATACCAAAGAAGACTACAATAGAATTAGGGTTCTCTTGAATAGTTTGATTTAAAATATAAAGGTTATTCTCATTATATAGTATAAAAATAATATCAACTTGCGAGCTTTTTAGCTGTTCATACACAATTTTACAGCATTTATTTTTTATTCTGTAATGAAAGTAATTATATAGCTTATTATACAACTGATTATTTTCAGTTATAACAAAAGAATTTTTTATTTTTATGTAATTACTTGCATTAATTTCAAATGCTATTGATGGATTATTTCCAATATCGCAAAAAGTTATTTTTTTATTTTCGAAGTTATCTTGAATTATTTTTTCTAAAATTGCGCTAAATTTACTAGTTGACCATATATTTTCAATAAGTTTTTTCCTATTTTTAATTTTTTCTCTATAATACGTGTTACCCATTTCTTCCAAATAATAATTTAAAGTACTATTAATCTTATTAGGAAATTTTTTCCCGATTCTAATTGACATTACCCCATCATTTTCTGCCCAAACATTATTTCTACCAGTCCAGCCAGTTCTACTTGTAAAAATATTCTCTAAAAAACTTCTAGACCACATACCTTTTTCTGCCGCTTGCTCTTCTGGATAAACTGGCAAGATTATAGAACCATCTATTTTTATTATTTTCAGAAGATATCTTAAATATGAAGCACCCCAATTATTTGAAAATAGAGGAAAAGATAACCCTATATATATTTTATCAATACTATTTTTTTCAAATGGGTAAAAAATGTTTGTAATTTTTTTTTTACTTGGTTCTGAAAAATTTTCTGAATCTACAGACATGCTTATTAGATTTTCTTCTTTAGGTTTGATCATAGAATGTTTATCTCTCTGATCACTAATATAATAAAATATATCTTCTTTAATATATTTTTCAGATTTATGAAAAATTAGCTCCATGATTTTTATATTTAATTAATGTAAAATTATTGAATCGTAAATTGTAATTTTATTTACTAGCGGCTTAATCATTTCATCAGCAAATTTTACATGGATTGGATGAACTAAATAATCTTTCAAGTATTCTTTCGCAGCAAATTTAATAATAATACTTATATCAAAAGTATCATCAACAACAACTCTTTCACTCTTTAATACTTTTCCTGATGAAACTTCTAATACACCTGGTATATCTCTTAATTGTTTACTTTCATGAATGATCTTACTTATTTTTTCTTCATCATTATAAGATTTGAGCCATAATAGAACTACGTGGTAAACTAGATCTGTATTCTTATAGTCTTTAGCGTAGCTAAATGAAGCTGTAATCGTAAAAATAATTAAAATTAATATATATTTTTTTATTTTTTTCATAAATTTTTACAACTATTAATTAATGATATTATGTAAGTTTATATTAATAATGTTATATTAATATAAAAAAAGGCGCGTAGCTCAGTTGGTTAGAGCGCTACCTTGACATGGTAGAGGTCGTTGGTTCGATCCCAATCGTGCCTACCATTAATTTTATACTATACTTAATTGAGATGCCAAAAATTATATTATCAGATGGATATGTTAAAGAAATCCAAAAAGATACCACCTTGTATGAGATTGCCAAAGGTATAAGTAGTTCTTTAGCTAAAGATGCTGTTGCTGGAAAAATTAACGAAAAATTAAAAGATTTATCCGTAATAATAGATACTGATAGTAAGGTTGAGATTATTAAAAAAGATGACGCTGAGGGGTTAGATATAATAAGACATTCTTTTGCTCATTTAATAGGGCATGCAATAAAGCAAATTTATCCAGATTCTAAAATGGCAATAGGACCCGTTATCAAAGATGGTTTTTACTATGATATTGATTGCGAGAAAACTTTAAGTGTTGATGATTTAAATATCATAGAAAAAAAAATTAATAAACTTGTGAAAACTAATTATGAGGTGATAAGAAAGGTTGTTTCAAAACAGGAGGCCTTAAATATCTTTATTGAAAGAAGCGAGCCATATAAGCAAGAGATTATTCAAGAAATTCCTGAAGATGAGGAAATAGCTTTATACTATCATCAAGAATATATTGATATGTGTAGAGGTCCTCATGTTCCTAATACAAGATTTTTAAAGCATTTTAAGTTAACAAAAGTATCTGGAGCATACTGGAGAGGCGATTCTAAAAATAAGATGCTTCAAAGAATATATGGTACTGCATGGGGTAGCAAAGAAGAATTAGATAATTATATTCAAAAAATTGAAGCCGCAGAAAAAAATGATCATAGAAAAATCGGAAAAAAACTTGATCTATTTCACTTTCAAGATGAAGCACCTGGTATGGTTTTTTGGCATAGCAAAGGCTGGGTAATTTATAATATCTTAAAAAATTATATAAGAGATATAACTGTAAAAAATGGATATCAAGAAGTTAATACTCCACAAATATTAGACAGAAAGTTGTGGGAAAAGTCAGGTCATTGGGAAAAATTTGGCGATATGATCTTTATAACTTCTTCTGAAAAAAGAGAATATGCTATTAAACCTATGAGCTGTCCAGCACATATTCAAATTTTTAATCAGGGATTAAAGAGCTATAAGGATTTACCAGTAAAAATTTCAGAGTTTGGTCTTGTTCATAGGAATGAGCCTTCTGGAACTCTTCATGGCCTAATGAGATTAAGACAATTTGTTCAAGATGACGCACATATATTTTGCAGAGAGGAGCAGCTTAGCGAAGAAATTAAAAGCTTAATTGACATGACTTTTTTAGTATATGAAGGTTTTGGTTTTAAAGACATTAGTATTGCATTATCAACAAGACCAAAAAAAAGAGTTGGTAGCGAAGAACTTTGGGACAAGTCTGAAAGTATCTTAAAAAAAGTATTATCTGAAAATATTAAGTCTTTTTCTGTTAAAGATGGTGAAGGCGCATTTTATGGTCCAAAAATTGAATTTTCTTTAACTGACTCACTAGACAGGATTTGGCAATGCGGAACTATACAGTTAGATTTTTCAATGCCATCAACTCTTAAGGCAATATACGTAGATGAAAATAGTCAAAAAGTTATTCCGGTAATGATTCATAGGGCAATTTTAGGTTCCATAGAGCGTTTTATTGGTATTTTGATAGAACATTATAATGGTGCATTACCTTTTTGGTTGAGTCCTATGCAAATAATAATTGCTAATATAGCTGATAAACATGTAGAATTCGCAAAAAGTATTAATAAAAAATTTTTAGAAAGCGGTTTTCGATGTTCTTTAGATTTGAGAAATGAAAAAATAGGATATAAGATTCGTGATTGTATTATTACAAAAATTCCGTATATTGTGATTATTGGCGATAAAGAACTATCATCTAGTAAAATTTCGGTTAGAGAACTTGATGGAACTGAACATAATTCAGTTGCTGTAGATGATTTTTTAAAAAATTTGAAAAATAAAGATATAAAAAATATAAATTTATTTAGTATATAATAAATAATAGGAGGGTTAAGATTAGTTCAGACAAATTTACAAGACTTAATCATAATATTAAAACACCTGAAGTTAGATTGATAGGTGTTGAAGGTGAGAACTTAGGGATTGTTAAGATAGAAGAGGCATTAGAGATTGCAAGGCAAGCTGCTCTTGATTTGGTAGAAGTTACCCCAAATGTAACACCACCGGTTTGTAAGGTGATGAATTATGGGAAATTTAGATTTGAGAAAAATAAAAAGGCGCAGCAAGCAAAAAAGAAGCAAAGGCAACAGCAGATAAAAGAAATTAAGTTTAGACCTGGAACCGAAGAAAATGATTATCAGGTTAAGTTAACAAATATTAAAAGATTTTTATTAGATGGAGATAAAACAAAAATAACAATAAGGTTCAAAGGAAGAGAACTTGCTCACAAGGAAGTAGGAATGAAGCAAGCTGAAAGAATAGAAAAAGATTTAGGGGAAACTGTAGATTTTGAGCAAGTAGCTAAATTTGAGGGAAAGCAAATAATAATGGTAGTTGCTCCAAAAAAGTGAAAAAAGGATAAATAAAATGCCAAAGATGAAAACAAGCAGGGGTGCCGCAAAAAGATTTGAGGTAACTTCTTCCGGAAAATTTAAATGTAAAAGATCGCATTTAAATCACATATTGACAAAAAAAAGCACGAAACGTAAGCGCGGCTTAAGATCGCCTGATATTGTTGATAAATTTGATACGCCAGCAGTTAGAAAACTGTTGCCATATAGTTAATTTGGAGTAATTAAAAATGTCACGAGTAAAAAGAGGAGTTACAGCTCACGCAAGGCATAAGAAAGTAATAGAAAAAGCTAAGGGTTACTATGGAGCTAGAAAAAATATATATAGAGTTGCAAAGCAAGCAGTAACCAAAGCCGGTCAATATGCATATAGAGACAGAAAAGCAAAGAAAAGAACTTTTAGAGGTTTATGGATAGTAAGAATTAATGCTGCTGCTAGAATATATGATTTAAGTTATAGCAGTCTTATCAGTGGCCTAAATAAAGCTGAAATTGAAATTGATAGAAAGTTACTTGCGGATTTAGCAATGAATGATATAGAAACTTTTGCTGCAATAGTGAAAGAAGCGAAGACACAGCTTGCAGTATAATGTCTGGTGATATATTAGAAAATGATCTAAAGAAAGTTCTTGTAGAAGCACTACTGTCAATTAAAGAAATTAATAATCTTTCAGATCTAGAAGAAATTAGAGTTAAATTTCTAGGAAAAAAAAGCTTATTAATTACTTGTATGAAATTATTATCAGATTTAAATAAAGATGAAAAATTTAAAGTAGGAAAAATTCTTAATGATA
>CAXNNI010000025.1:0-9427 GCA_964203715.1 Gammaproteobacteria bacterium | reverse complement strand
ATAGATGCAGCACATAAATTAACTATTTTGGCAACGTTAGCTTTCGGAATTCATCTGAGTTTTAAGTCTGTATATATAGAAGGTATATATGATATAAAACCTGATGATCATAAATATGCGCTGGAACTTGGTTATGTAATCAAGCATTTGGCAATTGCTAGAAAAAGAGATAATGGTATAGAACTGAGAGTTCATCCATGTCTAATTTCTAAATCAAGACTTTTAGCAAATATTGATGGCGTCAAAAATGCTGTTGTTGTTTCTTCAGATGCTGCAGGATTAGAATTATTTTATGGTTCAGGTGCAGGTAGTTTAGCTACAGCATCTTCAGTTGTATCTGATATAATAGATATATCAAGAAAAATTCTATCAAAATCAAATATTAATGTTCCTTTTTTAAGCTATCAGATTAATTCGCTTCAAGATCAAATAGTGCTTAACATAGAAGAAATTTACTCAAGATATTATCTAAGGATAATAGTTAAAAATAGGTCTGGCGTACTTGCGGAGATTACTAAAATATTTGGAAGTAAATTAATTAGTATAGAGTCAATTCTACAAAAAAAAGATTTTACTAGTGATAATAAGTTTACTCCAATTGTGTTAATCACCCATAAAGTTATTGAAAAAAATATGATTGATGCTCTAAAAGAAATAGAAGCACTAGATGTTGTAAAAGATAAAATTATTAAAATTAGAATAGAAGAATTAGACTCTTAGACTTGTTATGTTATTTTTTCCATAATATAGCTTTTAATTAAGTCAGCGTTATTATCTAAATTTATATATTTTTCCTCACAGTACATTATCTTCATTAAATCTTCAGGCTGATCTGGATAAATATCTATTGAGTTTTTCACTGAAATAGGAAATTTTGCTGGGTGAGCACAAGCTAAGGCTATGTTAATATTTTCATTATTTAAAGTATCTAAAACATGTAGGCTTGTAGCTGTATGAGGGTCAGAAATATAGTTGAAATTCTCGTAGTATTTTTTTATCGTTAACGATATTAGATTATCGTCAACTGATCTAGATTTATAATATAACTTTAAATTGTCATGAATCGGACCTTTTAAATTATATTTTTTATTTAAAGTAAATGATTTCATTAATTTACACAGTTCCTGAGAATCATAATTTAGAGATTCAAATAATTGTCTTTCAAAATTACTTGATATCTGAATATCCATACTTGGACTTATTGTACTTACAACATCTCGTAATGACATATCCCCATCTTGAATTGTTCTATGCATTATATCATTAGCATTTGTTACTACGTAAAGTTTGTTAATTGGCAGACCCATTATTCCGGAAACATGAGCAGCATATACATTACCAAAATTTCCAGTTGGTACAACAAAATTAATTTTTTTATCATATATTTTTGTTTGTAAGTAAGCCCAAAAAAAATAAATAGTTTGTGCTATGATTCTTGCCCAATTTATAGAGTTAATAGCTGATAAAGTTGTATATTTTTTTAGATCTTCTGAAACAAATAGAGTTTTAACGATATTTTGACAATCATCAAATGTGCCATTAATAGCAATATTAAAAACATTGTTTGACTTTATAGTTGTCATTTGTTTTCTTTGAATTTCAGAGGTTTTATTTTTTGGGTGAAGAATGAATATATTAATGTTGTCTTTGTCTTTGCAGGCATTTATAGCAGCTGAACCAGTGTCTCCAGATGTTGCTCCTAGTATTGTTATTTTTTTTTTTGATTTATTTAAGTAATATTGAAATAAATTTCCTAATAATTGAAGAGGGTAGTCCTTGAATGCATATGTTGGACCGTGAAATAACTCAAGAATATATTTATTTTTAGAAAATTTTATAATCGGAGCTATTTCATGATGCTTAAAAACTTTATATGTATTTTCCACTATATTTTGGAGTTCTGGTTTTGAAATAGTTTCTCCAACATATAGGCTAATTATGTGTGTTGCTAGTTCTGAATAGTTTTTATTATAATTTTGGATTATACTTTTAATATCTATTTTAGGCCAGTATTTTGGCATATAAAGTCCACCATCGTTTGATAGACCATCGATAATTATCTGATCAAATGTTTTGGTTAATTTTGAGTTTCTTGTACTAAAGTATTGCATTCTTATTTTTTTTTAGAGCTAATTTTTTTGCTAAACCTATATAATCTCTAGGTTTTAAGCTTAATAATTTTTTTTTAATACTTTTATCTAGAGTACTGTTATTAATTATAGTTTCTATAGCTTTTTGATTTATAATTTCACCCCTGGTTACTTTTTTTATAAGCTCATAACTATTTTCGATCTTATTAAATCTCATTATTGTTTGAATTGGTTCAGCAAGGATTTCCCAACTTTCATCTAGATCTAAATTTATTTTATCAATGTTAACATCTATTTTTTGCATTCCCTTAATTAATGAAGATATTGATAAATAAAAATGAGAGTAAATGACACCTAAATTCCTTAATACAGTTGAATCTGTAAGGTCTCTTTGTAATCGTGATGATGATAATTTTTTACTTATCATTTGAGAAAGTGCAATTGTAATTTCAAGATTACCCTCAGCATTTTCAAAATCTATCGGATTTATTTTATGAGGCATTGTTGATGATCCAACTTCAGCTTTTATATTTTTTTGTTTTAAGTAGTCCATCATTATATACATCCAAATATCTTTTGAAAAATCTATGAGAATACCTGATATCATGCTAATATCATTTAGTGATTCAGAAATCCAATCATGGTTTTCAATTTGAGTCGTAAACTCATTTTGTTTTAGACCAAGATTTTTTAAAAATTTTTTTGTCTGACTTTCCCAGTCTATATTCGGGATAATAAATGTATGTGCATTATAATTTCCTACAGCTCCATTCATTTTCGCAAAAATTTCTCTTTTTTTCATAAAATTAACTTGTTTATTTATTCTTGCGGAAAATACTTTTAATTCTTTCCCAAAAGTTGTTGGAGAAGCTTTTTGGCCATGCGTTCTAGCTAACATTGGTAAGTTAGCATATTTAATTTGATTTTTAATAATAATTTTTTGAAAATCATTTAGTTTATTTAATAGAATTTTCCTTGTTTCTATATACATTAAAGAATATGAAATGTTATTAATATCTTCAGAAGTTGCACAAAAATGTATTAATTCTTTTTTATTTTTTAATGATTTATATTTATCAAATTTAGCTTTTAAAAAGTACTCTATAGATTTAACATCATGATTTGTAATTTTTTCTATTTTTTTTATTTCTAATGCGTCCTTTACATTAAAGTTTTCATATATTTTTAGTAAATAATCTTTTTCGGTCTTATTTAGTTTAAAATTCTTTTTTATAGGAGATAGTGTTGATAAAAATATAAACCATTTTATTTCAACATAAAGCCTTTTTTTAATAAGACCATATTCGCTATTAATATTACTTATTTCTTTATGTATTTGTTGATAATATCTTCCATCTAATGGGGATATTGCTTTAATATAAAACTCATTATTATTATTCATGTCTTAATATTACTGTAGTAATGTAGCTGAAGATTATACTATAATTATATCAATATTGTTATAAAGAGAACAATCGATATGAGAACTTTTAAAGATAAATTTAGAGTAGAAAAAGATAGTATGGGTAATGTAAAAATTCCTGTTAAAGCACTGTATGGACCTCAAACGCAAAGAGCCATTGATAATTTTGATATTAGTGATCTTTTGTTACCTAAAGAATTTATTATTAGTGTATTACACATAAAATCTGCTGCGGCTATGGCTAATTTTAGTTTAGGCTTGATTGATAAAAAAATATGCAGTGCAATTAGTAAAAGTGTAGATTTCTTAGTTTCATCATATGACTCAGGTAATTTTCCAATTGATATATTTCAAACAGGTTCAGGCACAAGTACTAATATGAATGTTAATGAAGTTATATCTAATATTTCAAGAGTAAAGTTTAAAGTTAATATTCATCCAAATGACCACGTTAATATGTCTCAGAGCTCGAATGATGTCATTCCTACAGCAATAAATATGTGTGTATACAATTTAGCTTTAACAAAATTACTTCCTTCTTTGAGAAATCTTTCTAATAATATTAATTACAAAGCAAGAAAACTAAAAATGACAGTTAAAACTGGAAGAACTCATTTAATGGATGCGATGCCTGTAACATTTGAACAAGAGATGTCAGGCTGGAAGTGTCAAATAGATGATAACTTGACGAGTTTAAAAAATTGTCTGATAAGATTAAGAAGGCTTCCAATTGGAGGTACCGCAGTGGGCACTGGAATCAATGCGCATAAGTTTTTTACAAAAAAATTTCTTTATGCCTTAAATAAAAATAGTAGTATTAAATATGTCGAGAAAAAAAATAAGTTTGAAGGTTTAAGTTCTCAAGATGATGCAGTAATATATAGCTCTCACTTAAAATCTGTTGCTGTGTCTTTAATTAAAATTTCAAATGATTTAAGATGGATGAATTCAGGTCCAGGTTCTGGCATATCTGATATTACATTAGAAGCTTTACAGCCAGGAAGTAGCATAATGCCAGGTAAAGTAAATCCTGTTATCCCAGAATCTGCCATAATGGCTTGTTTTCAAGTAATTGGAAATGATACAACTATTATGATGTGTGGACAGTCTGGAAATTTTCAATTAAATGTCACTTTACCCTTAGTTGCCTATAATTTAGTGCAAAGTACAAATTTAATTTCTAACACGGCAGTTAGTCTTTCTAAAAAAGCCATATTAAGCTTTAAAGTAAATAAATCTGTAATTGATAACTCATTAAATTCTAATCCTATATTGATTACAGCATTAAATAGAATAATTGGATATGAAAAGGGGGCGTATATTGCTAAAAAAGCATATAAATTAGGTTTACCTATTATTGATATTGCGCTTCAAGAAACAAATATATCTTTAAAGAATCTTAAGAAAATTTTAAATCCGTATCTTTTAACTAAGGGCGGTATAAAGTAAAAATTAACTATGAATAAAATCATAATATTTTAAAAAGTATTGCGAGCTATTTGTTTTAAGACATATTGTAATATTCCACCGCTTTTAAAATATTTAATTTCTTGAGGTGTGTCTATTCTGACATTTACTTCAAACGTTATTATTTTTTTTCTGTTGTCTGCTTTTATTATTACCGTTTTTGCTTCACCACTTTTTATACCAAGAATTGAAAATTCTTCAAAACCAGTTAAGCCATGAGTTTCGGCGTTTTCTCCACTTTTAAACTGTAACGGAAGTATTCCCATACCTATAAGATTTGAGCGGTGAATCCTTTCAAAGCTTTCTGCTATAACTGAAACTACGCCTTGAAGCTTTGGCCCTTTAGCAGCCCAATCTCTTGATGATCCCGATCCATACTCCTTGCCTGCTATAATAATTACAGGGATAGATTCTTTTTTATATTCCATCGCTGCGTCAAAAATTGTCATTTCTTTATTTGTCGGTATGTGTAGAGTGAAACCACCTTCAGTATTTGGTACTAGTTTATTTTTTAATCTAATATTTGCAAATGTACCTCTCATCATAACATGATGATTTCCTCTTCTTGATCCGTAAGAATTAAATTCATCAGATTTAACGTTTTTACTTAATAAGTATTTTCCAGCTGGGCTATCCTCTTTTATGTTACCTGCTGGAGATATATGATCAGTAGTTACTGAGTCTCCAAGATATGCTAGTACTCTTGCGGCTTTAATTTCGTCTATATATAAATCTTTATTTGACATATTTTCAAAATAAGGCGGATTAGAAATATATGTAGAGTTATCCCATAAATATTGACTATTTTCTGTAACTTTTATTTCTTTCCATTCTGCTTTACCTTCAAATATATTTTTATAAGATTTTTTGAATTGCTCTTTTGTTAAGGAGACTTTTAAAATATCATTAATTTCTTTATTTGAAGGCCATATATCTTTTAAAAAAATTTCTTTTCCGTTAGGATTTATGCCAATAGGATCTTCTAACATATTTATATTTATTGATCCTGCAATAGCATATGCAATGACTAAAGGGGGTGAAGCGAGGTAATTTAGTTTGATCTCTGCATGCACTCTACCTTCAAAATTTCTATTTCCTGATAATATGGATGCAACAACTAAGTTATTCTTTTTTATTTCGTCGCTTACCTCTTTAATTAGTGGACCAGAATTTCCAATACATGTCGTACAGCCATAACCTACATTATAAAAACCTAATTTTTCCATAGGTTGTAATAAATTTGAATTTATTAAGTACTCAGTTACAACCATTGATCCAGGAGCTAGAGAGGTTTTAACCCATGGTTTTGTCTTTAAACCTAATGCAATAGCTTTTTTTGCTAAAAGACCGGCTGCAATCATAACACCTGGATTTGAGGTATTAGTACAAGAAGTTATTGCTGCTAAAACTATATCACCATTATCAATAAGAGAACTTTGATTGTTAATATTAGCTTTTGATATATTATTGTTTGGTGAAATTTTAAAAAATTCTTTTTGATAAGATTCCTTTGCATCTTTTAAATTGATTCTATCCTGAGGTCTTTTAGGCCCAGCTATTGATGGTAAAATAGAAGAAATGTCAAGTTCAATATATTCAGAATATTCTGCATTTCTACAATCATTTCTTGTTAAACCTAGTGTCTCAGAATATTTTTTTATTAAATCAATATGATTGCTATCTCTATTTGATAAATTTAAATATTCGATAGTTTCATTATCCATTGGGAAAATTCCACATGTAGCTCCATATTCAGGAGCCATATTTGCAATTGTGGATCTATCACCTAATGATAAATTATCTAAACCATTTCCATAAAATTCAACAAATTTTTCAACAACACCGTGATTTCTTAAAATTTCTACAATGTTTAACACAAGGTCAGTTGCTGTAACTCCTTCGGACATCTTCCCTGTCAATTTAAACCCAACAACTTTTGGAATTAACATTGATATTGGCTGTCCAAGCATTGAGGCCTCTGCTTCTATACCGCCAACACCCCATCCTAATATTCCGATGCTATTAATCATTGTGGTGTGTGAATCAGTTCCTACAACGGTGTCAGGGTAAGCCATTTTCTGATTATTAATTTCTTTTGTAAAAACACATCTTGCTAAAAATTCTATATTTATTTGATGAACAATTCCGGTATCTGGAGGAACAACTTTAAAATTAGAAAAATTTTGTTGCCCCCATTTTAAAAATTTATATCTTTCTAAATTTCTTTTATATTCAAGTTTTGTATTAAGATCAAATGCATTTTTACTTCCAAATTTATCAACTTGCACTGAGTGGTCAATTACAAGGTCTGCTTGATGCAATGGATTTATGTCTTTAGGGTTTTTACCAAGTTTTTTTATAGCATCTCTCATTGCTGCTAGATCAACGATAGCTGGAACGCCAGTAAAATCTTGCATTAAAACTCTTGCTGGTCTAAATGCAATTTCTTTAATACCAGCATTACTCTTCCAATTTATAATTGATTCAATGTCTTTTTTTGTAACAGTCAAATTATCTTCATTTCTCAATAAATTTTCTAACAATATTTTTATTGAATATGGAAGTTTTTCAACTCCTGGAATTTTTGATATATTAAATATTACGAACTTATTTTTTCCACATACTAAATCTGTTTTTGTATTAAAACTATCTTTCATTTTAATTTCCTTTAATTTTTTTAAAGTCTATGCATGATTTTAAAATTTCTCTCCTTCTAAATACAAGGTGCCATTTCGAGCCACCCATAAATTCCCATAAAAAAGCTGCTCTTATACCACTTAATAACAAAGCTCTAATTAATGAGGAATTTTTAGTTAAATATTTTGCTTCACCACTAATTATAATTCTTGGCTCAATGACACTTATACTTTCTAAATATATTTTTTCTGCGTATGAGGTAAGATCAATAATATTTGCATTCATAATACTATTTTCTTGATAATTATCAATTTTTTTTGTTATAGAATTTTTTAAGTAATTATTTTTACTTAATTTTTTTTGAGTTAGTATAATTGATAAAACATATTTTTGTATATTTGTTAGCGAGAAATCAGATTTACCGTTTAAAATATTTTCTAAAACTTCCAAGCCATCTAATAATTCAGGAGGATTGTAGATATTATAGTTATTAGTCGTATTTTTGATATATATACTTTTAATTAAACTATTTAATTTAAAAGATACATCATCAGCAGATTTTGAAATTTTATCAATTAAGTATGAATTTTGAAATATTGCTAATATTGGAATTAAATATTCTTTATTAATTTCTACTATTTTAAACATTTGTTATTATGCCTCCTCCTAAGCATTTTTCATTTTCATATATAACTAAAGATTGTCCAGAAGCAGGAGATTTAAAGGGCAAAAAAGATTCAACAAAAAAAGAGTTATCAGTTGTTTTATTTATAAAGCATTGATGTTTTTCTCCTAAATGGCGAATTTGACATTCAAGTCTTTTATTTAATATAGTATTGGTATCGCCTTGTATTACATGCATGTCATTGATTTTTAATTTATTATGAAGCAATAATTTATTATTATTTCCTTGGCATATATAAAGTTTGTTATTAACTAGATCCTTCTTATAAACGTACCAAGGCAAATTCTTTTTATTTTTTATTCCTCCAATGCCAATACCTTCTCTTTGACCAATAGTTGTATAAAATATTCCTTTGTGGGTTCCTAGAATATTTTCATTATCATCTAGTATATCTCCAGGCATATTATTTATGTAGTTACTTATAAATTTTTTAAATTTCTTATTTCCTATAAAGCATATACCCATACTTTCTTTCCGATTATATGATGCAAAGTTACATGATTTAGCAATTTTTTTTACTTCACTCTTGTAAAAATTAGATAAAGGAAAGATTATTTTTGATAGTTGATTTTGGTCTAGTGTGTGCAAAAAATATGTTTGATCTTTTTTTTTATCTTTAGGTCTTTCTAGAAAAAAAGTTCCATTATTTTCTACAATTTTTGCATAGTGGCCTGTTGCTACTTTATTAGCGCCTAATTTTTCAGCATATTCTATAAAAACTTTAAATTTTATATATTTGTTGCATAGAATATCAGGATTTGGTGTATGACCTTTTT
This sequence comes from Gammaproteobacteria bacterium, assembly GCA_964203715.1. Taxonomy (GTDB): domain Bacteria; phylum Pseudomonadota; class Gammaproteobacteria; order Poriferisulfidales. The sequence continues at coordinate 349 of CAXNNI010000025.1, read as the reverse complement.
TATATTTTTCTAAAAAGTCTAAAAATATATTATTCCAATATTCATCTGAAAAATTAACAGTGTGAAGTTTGATACTAAGTTTATTACAAGCGTCTTCTACATAGACAAGATCTTCTTTAACAGTACAAACATCAATTGTATCATCTTCGTCCCAATTTTTCATAAATATAGCTTCTACATTGTATTCTTGATCTTTTAAAAGCTTCATTGAGACTGCTGAGTCTACTCCGCCTGAAACGCCAATTATTATCTTTTTATTATTCATTTTTCAAATAATGAACATATTAAGTTTTTAGAAAAATTTTTTCCTTCTTGATAGTCCTCAAGAGATTTTAATACCATATTATTT